>JAYQUI010000108.1:0-1768 GCA_038147655.1 Nitrosomonadales bacterium | reverse complement strand
CCTTGGGAGATAAACCAAATGTTTTGAGTTTATCGTCTATTTTTTTTAAGCGTGGCCCGTCATTCCATAAGACAAAGTGTTTTTGAGGAAGCTGATTGAAAAAATGTAATGCATACTTGTACTCTTCTTTTGTTGCTTGATCTAAACCGATAACAATCGAATTTAGATATTTGACCTTCTTTAGCTCGTCCACAATTAATTGAAGTGCTGGTTTTTCAAGTTCAGAAAATAAACTAGGTAGGACCAAAGTCATCGGCTTTGATTTTGCAAATAACTCTAAATCTTCTTCTAAATCATCTAAGGACTGTGTTCTTAAATTATGAAGGGTGCTGATAATTCCATTTTGATAAAAATCACTCATTATTTAATACTTTCATTATTTCTTGATTCCAGCCAGAGGGCCCACACATCTTGCTCATGACCCAGCCTGGTTTATGTAAGTGTTCATTGTTATTTTGAATCAATATCTTAATGTCACATGCGTCAATCATATTAATATCATTTTCTCCATCACCCAACGCAATGCTGATAAATTCTGTTTGACAATCTTTTTCGAGAGTATTTTTGACCCATTTTAGTGCTTTTGCTTTATCGTGGTGCGTTGAAATGGTTAAAAATCGACCACCTTGGGCAGCATCCAACCCTAATTGGTGAATTCTTTGTGTAAATTCAATTTTTTTCTCTTCATCATCAAGCCAAATAATGGGTTCTGAGAACTGCCTTTGTTGAGAGAGTTTGGCTTCCTCTTCTGCCAATCCAGTATGCTGAACCGCCTTTTCAATCGGTAGCAAAGAGTAACAATTAAAGTTAAAAGTTTTTTGCAAAGGGATTATTTTGTCGTGAATTTCGGTTAAGTTAACCCCAAAGCTAACGACTTGATTGTTATAAAAAACACCTGATCCATTTTCAAAAATGAAAGGATCTTTAAGAGCTAATTTGGACTGTATTTTTTCAATTTCAGCTTTCGTTTTACTTGAGGACAGGATTAAAGGAATTTTGCGTGATTTTAAAACAGATAGGGCTTCGGAGGCTGGTTCAAAAGCATATGTTTTATGATCAAGAAGCGTCCCATCAAGATCTGAAAAAATAATGTAATTCCGCATAGGAATTAGAAATTGTTATCAGTAAAAAGTTTGAATTATTTATGGAACCACATTCTTTTGAGGACACCGTCTTTATTGACTAAGGTATGTTTAAGTGCGCCTGCAAAATGAAGGATAAAGAATAACAATAAAATTTGACCAAAAATTTCATGAAATTCTTTGAATAAGTCCCTGAGGGTCTCATTATCTATTCCAGGAAGAAAGGGAATGCCAAACCAATGGATGCCATATTTGCTGCCAATTGACATGATGATTCCACTCAGTGGTATTAAGAACATTAATAAATACAGTGCATGATGGGCTGCAGTAGCCAGCTTAATTTCGAACGCACTCATCGAAGATAGCATTTTTGGTGGTTTATGAGCTAAGCGCCAGTATATTCTGAATAACACAAGAAAGAATATAGTTACCCCAATTGATTTATGCAGGTTGAAATAAAAGGTTCTGATTGAAATTTCTTTTGATGTTTCAAAAGTAATGAGCCCTAGATCAAAGAGATCAAAGCTTGAAACTTTAGGCCCACCTTTTGGGAGTTCATGCATGTACCACCCAAGGACAAACATAAAAAGAATAGCAATAGCAAGAAGCCAATGAAGCAGAATGGCTATATTATTGTATCTATCTTTTTTTGGACCAAAATAGCTGTTTTTAACTTTTGCCATAAG
>JAYQUI010000107.1:0-1938 GCA_038147655.1 Nitrosomonadales bacterium | reverse complement strand
AAACTAGTACTATTAACATTATTTTTTTTAGCGAGTTGCTCTACTTCAAAAGTTGATGAAGTAGCTATTAAAGAGGCGAATCAATTTTTTGAGTCAATCTTTCAAGATCAAGTTTTAGATAGTCCTCAGTTTCAAACAACTCTAGGCTATAAATCGAATTATGACAAATGGGACGATATCACCTGGGAATTCCGTCGCTCCCAATCAAAACAGTCCAAATTTGACTTGGCTTTCCTTAAGAAAAACATTCAATATGATAAATTAGATTCCGATACACAAATCAGTTACAAAGTCATGGAGAAAAGACTCCAGCGCTCTATTGATGTTGATAAATTTATTTTTAACGATTATCCCGTCACACATCGAGGAGGAATACATTCCTCGATTCCTTCATTTTTGATGAATTATCACAAAGTGGAAGAAGAAGCTGATCTCAAAGATTATTTAACACGATTACGAAATATTGAACCATTATTTCAGGATTTAATCGATGAATTAAATTATCGTAAAGATATCCGTAACCTCGCTCCTAGCTTTGTCTATCCACAAGCGATTAAGACCTGTGAAAATATTATTTCTGGATATCCATTTGTTCAAGATTCTAAGGAGCAAAATGTAATCTATAAAGATTTTATGACCAAAATGAAAGCATTGAACCTTGATGATGCGATTGCTTTGAGATATGAGAGTGAAGCAGAGGCTATTTTAGTTACGATTGTTAATAAAGCCTATAGAGATTTGATTGAAGTTTTACTAAATCAGCAAGTATTAGCAGATAATAATCACGGAATCTGGAAGTTACCAAATGGAGCTGAATATTATCAATTTATGCTAGATGGCTACACGACGCTTGGAATGACTGCTGAAGAAGTCCATGCTGTAGGATTAAGTGAAGTGGATCGTATTCACAAAGAAATTTATGCAATTATGGAACAGGTAGAATTCGAAGGTTCTTTACAGGACTTTTTTGAATTCATGCGAAACGATCCACAATTTTACTACCCTGAAGGCCCCAAAGGTCGTCAAATGTATTTAGATCAAGTTAATGTTGTGGTTGATACTTTAACGGCACGTATTGAAGAATTATTTTATGGATTACCTTCGATTCCTCTTGAAGTAAGAGCCGTAGAGCCTTATCGAGAAGCTTCTGCAGGAATTGCTTTTTATAACAGAGGTCAAGCTGATGGAAGTCGTCCAGGAATCTATTATGCTAATCTGTATCGTATGAAAGATATGCCGATCTATAAATTAGAAAACCTAGCATATCATGAAGCTATTCCTGGGCATCATATGCAAATATCTGCAACCTTAGAATTAAAGAATATTCCTAATTTTAGAAAATACGGTGGATATAGTGTCTTTTCAGAGGGATGGGCGTTGTATTCCGAAACTTTACCAAAGGAGATTGGCCTTTACAAAGATCCGTATTCCGACTTTGGAAGACTATCTGGAGAGTTATGGAGAGCGTGTCGTATGGTGGTCGATACCGGAATCCATCATTACCGCTGGTCTAGAGAAGAGGGTATAGAATATTATTTACAAAACACGGCTAATCCTGAAGGAGATTGTATTGGAATGGTAGAACGTCATATTGTTTGGCCAGGTCAAGCGGTTTCTTATAAAGTAGGGATGTTAAAAATTCAAGAATTACGTTCTAAGGCAGAGACAGAACTTGGAAAGAAATTTTCCTTACAAGAATTTCATGATGTTGTTTTAGCAACTGGGGGAGTTCCGATGGATATTTTAGAAGAAATTATCACTAGTTGGATCGCTTCAAAATAAGATGATTATCATTAAAACAACCTCAGATAGCCATAAAGCAATGAAAGTGTTGACAAATACGCTTTTAAAAGAAAAAAAGGTAGCTTGTGTAACTATGATTCCTCGTGTTCGCTCCAAGTTTATGATGGAAGATAGAATTACCGAATCTCGAGAAGT
>JAYQUI010000106.1:0-1943 GCA_038147655.1 Nitrosomonadales bacterium | reverse complement strand
GTACTAGGTTCAGGCCCGGGTGGTTATACAGCGGCTTTTAGAGCTGCAGACCTTGGTTTAAGGGTTGCTTTAATTGAGCGATTTTCTTCCATTGGGGGCGTTTGCTTGAATGTGGGTTGCATCCCTTCAAAGGCTTTGTTGCACATGGCCAAAGTCATCACCGAAGCTGAAGATGCCAGTCATCATGGAATTAAATTTAATAAGCCTGAAATTGATTTAGAAAAAATTCGTGAATGGAAAAATAACGATGTCGTTGGTAAGCTCACTGGTGGCTTAAGTCAAATGGCTGGCCAAAGAAAAGTGACCGTAATTGAGGGCTATGGAAAATTTACCGGATCCAACTCAATTGATGTTGAAGATAAAGATAAAAAAACCACCAAGGTGAATTTTAATTCAGCCATCATAGCGGTTGGCTCCAAACCAATTGTCATTCCAAACACACCAGACCACGCAAACATCATTGATTCTACAGGTGCTCTAGAATTCAAAGATATCCCTGAAAGAATGTTGATTGTCGGTGGCGGTATTATTGGTTTAGAAATGGGTACCGTTTATGATGCCCTCGGTTCCAGGATTACAGTTGTTGAGCTTGCTGATGGTCTGATTCAAGGATGTGATCGTGATCTTGTTCGTCCTTTACAAAAACGAATGGAAAAACGATTTGAAAGTATTCACCTTAATACCAAGGTCGTTGAGATTAAGGCTGACGGAGATAATCTTAAAGTCACCTTTGAAAATAAGGATGGACGATTTGAAGATACCTTTAACAAAGTCCTTATCTCCGTCGGACGCACTCCAAATGGAAAATTAATCGACGCCGAATTAGCAGGTGTCAATGTGGATGACAGAGGGTTCATTAATGTTGATCGACAATTTAAGACTAATGTGCCACATATCTATGCGATTGGAGATGTGATCGGCCAACCGATGCTGGCCCATAAGGCTACACATGAAGCAAAAATTGCTGCCGAAGTGATTGCAGGTGAAAAAGTTGAATACCAAGCCAACGTTATTCCATCGGTCGCCTATACTGATCCTGAAGTTGCCTGGGTTGGTGTTACTGAGAACGAGGCCAAACAAAATAACATAGAAATTGAAAAATCTGCTTTTCCATGGGCTGCTAGTGGTCGAGCCTTGTCTAATAACAGAACGGAGGGGTTGACCAAGCTCATTTTTGATAAACAAACCAAACGCCTTATTGGTGCAGGTATTGTTGGAGTGAACGCTGGTGAATTAATCGCTGAGGCCTGTTTGGCTATTGAGATGGGTGCAGATGCCCAGGATATTGGCTTAACCATTCATCCTCACCCCACCCTATCAGAGTCAGTGGCCATGGCTTCTGAAGTGTATGAGGGAACGATCACAGACTTATTTATCCGTAAGCGCTAATTTTTTATATATTTTTAAACCCTCGATCACGGCATTATCAATCCTGTGATATTTATGCTGTATTTGCTCCTCAAGAGAATCAAAAATAATATTGGCATCACCGCCGGTGAGAAAAATATCTATCTCATTAAAATCAAGATGATGATGCATGATAAATTTTTCTACCGCGCCTGAGACAGACATTAAAAATCCGTGCAGTAAAGCCATATCTGAATTATTAATATCCATAGTCATGTCTTTATTTTTCAATCTAATTGCAGCAGAGTTTTGCGTCAGAGACTGGTTAAACAGATTAAATCCAGGAAGAATTAATCCACCTTTATGCAGATATGAATCATTATCAGACATTAACAAATCAATGGTTAACGCGGTACCAGAATCAATGATGATTGCATTTTTTTTGGTTCTCTCAGTAAGCGCTAAAACACCCAACCAGCGATCAACGCCTAATTCATTTGAATAATTGGTATTTAAAAATTGTTTATTGACTTGAGCAAACAAGATATGAGGGCATAAGGGTTTTATCTTCTCAATAATTTGCTGTTCCAAAGTTT
>JAYQUI010000105.1:0-2017 GCA_038147655.1 Nitrosomonadales bacterium | reverse complement strand
TTCTTTAATGATGTCGTTGTCATAGGGTACAAAAAGATCAACTTTTTTATCCAGAGCAACTTCAATATCACCGGTTGATATATCATTGTCCATCCCAGACTCATTTTCTATGAGGACAACTTTTTCAAGTATCACTTTATTTTGCTCAAGAATATTGAGTTTTTGTGTGCATAACCTGATGGATGCTAAATTATCAGATAACACCATAAAAATATGTTCACAGGATCGGATGATATTCAGATTAATTGGATCAAAATTAGAGCTAAAGTCCAAGACAATATAATCATAGAAATTTTTAAGCTTTTCGATGACGTGCTCATAATTTTCTGATTTCATGCTCATGATTTTCTGAAAATCTTTTGTAGAAGGGATGAAGTGTAAATTGGTATTGAGCCTTTGCACCATGGACTCAATTAAAACCTCATCAAGCCGATCGTAAGCATTCACAAAGTCTGTTAAATCGAACACATTTTGTTTTTGTGTTAAGTACATATCAGCATCACCAAAGGGAATAGCCATATCAATAATCAGAACGCGTCTCATACTATTGCGGCTCAATGCAGAGGCAAAATTGGTGGCCATCACGGTTGCGCCATCACCGCCTTTGGATGACATAAAGCCAAACACTTTGCGGTTATGGGGTTTATTTTTTAGGAAATGTTCTTGCGCAATTTTAAAGTCATTAATTTTTTTAATGATGGTGTGCGTATCATCAAGCGTGATAATGTCGTTCAGTTTAAGGTCAATACATTTAAGCAGTAAAGTTGATTCAGGGGCATGAAGATGAACCACAACTTTGACTTTTGGGTATTTATTTTTAAGTTTAGCGATAGCCTCAACAACATTGGCATCATTGCCGCATCCATAAACAAAGAGCATGTTGGTGTCATGTTCGCTTAAGTACTTATCGAGCTGGGCTAAATTTAAATTAAGCTGCTCAATGCTGATTTCTGGAATATTTTTAATGGTTTGCTGAATATCAGAGCTGGTTTTAAGGTTATGATGCTCTGCCTTCCAGCCTTTCATGTAGTTTAAGATAATATTCATGATTATTCGCTCACGGGTGATTTAAGGGTCTCAGTGCTAGCAACGGCTCCTTCTGCACTGACTTCGTTATAGCCAGGTTTAGACCAAGTGTTGTCTTGCGGTACCTTCATCGCATCAATGTTGTACTCAATGGACTCACCATAATAAGCATCAAAGTTATTCGTTTTATATTCAGCTGAAGCGCAGCCTAGCATGAGTAATGTTGATAGAAGAGCTGTGATCTTTTTCATTATGATTGTCCTCCAAATGGGTTAAAGCCCTTGTTTTGATTGGTTGAAGCATTGTTTCTAGATTCAGCTTCAGTTAAAGGACCTAAAGGTTTTTCATCGTCTTTTAGTTTTCCTTCAATTTGACCTTCGATAAAAAACTCTTGAGTATCTGGGGTCAGAACACGATCGGTTGGTTTTTTAAGTTCATCTTGTGTGGATGTCACAAGGGTTGTTCTAACTAAAACCACAAGTTCTGTTTGCACTTTATTAGAGGATTGGCTTCTAAATAGCGCACCTAGGAAGGGGATATCTCTTAAGCCAGGCACACCGTTAATTGAGTTGATGGTTTCTTCATCAAGCAAACCGCCGATCATGAGTGTGTCACCATTTTTAAGCTGCACGGTAGTTGATACTGACTTGGTATCAAATACAGGAAGAGTTGAATCACTACCCCCTGTGGATGAGCTCAAGGTAGAGCTAGAGAGTGATGACACTTCAGGCGCTACTTTAAGATGGATACGTCCTCCATCCATGACGGTAGGTAAGAATGTGACACCGACACCAAATTCCTCTTCTTGCAGAGACACGCTGCCATTACCTTGGGCCACGGGGATGAAGGTGCGACCGCCTTTTAAGAAACGACCTTCCTGGCCACTGATGGTGACAATGTTTGGTTTGGCAAGCACACGCACCATGGCTTGTAATTCGTCAGCAGAGATACCAATATCAAGATTGCCATTGCTGACTAATAAATTTAAGAA
>JAYQUI010000104.1:0-2309 GCA_038147655.1 Nitrosomonadales bacterium | reverse complement strand
AGTTAATTGTGCTTGATATACAAGCAGAACAAAAATATTTAGAATGGTTGAAAAAGGAGACAGAGATTAATGAATAAATATTTTATCGACTACCCACAAGAAAGAGTTGAGGAGGGTGTGAATAATTACCAGTGTCAATTTTGTAAAGTCTCCACTTTAACAATTAATGGATTACTGGAAAATCATTTACCTGATTGCGAATATAGAAAGCAAAAGGAATCAAATTAGTGGGTAATAATAGCCTCATCAAGGCCCTTGAGTTAGCAATTAATGATGAATGGGATGCGTCTCACAAAATTGTACAAGAGATGCATTCAAATCATTCGAATTGGATCCATGCAGTCCTTCATAAGATTGAAGGCGATGAATCTAACAGTCGTTATTGGTACGCCCAAACGGACCATGAATATGATGAATTCCAAGATCCGTTAGATGAGTTAAAAGCAATACAGTCTGAGCTTACTTAGTGTATAGATCGACATATTCGTTTACTGGTGTTTTTTGAAGTAAATCAATATCTAAATTAAGGTTCATAATTTTCTCAGCCTGGGTATCATCAAATTCACGCTTCAGGTTTATCTCAAATTTTTTAATTAATTCGGGAATCCCCTCACTTCGACGACGTCGATGCCCAATTGGATACTCAACCGCAATTTGTTCAGAAGATGAGCCATCTTTGTAAAAAATTTGTACTGCGTTGGCAATCGATCTTTTATTGGGGTCAAGATAATCTTTGGTATATTCTGGTTTCTCAATACAGGTCATTTTTTCCCGAAGTGCATCCACTCGAAGATCATTTGCCATTTCGTCCTCATAGTCTTGCGCGGTAAGATTGCCTTTGAGTAAACCAATTGCAGTCATGTACTGTATACAATGATCACGATCGGCAGGGTTATTTAGTGGACCTGTTTTATCGATAATCCTGATCGCTGATTCATGCGTAGTAATTTCAATTCGATCAATACCATCTATCTTCTCTAAAGTATCTATTAAGTCAATATTATTCGGATGTAACGCTAGGGCACATTCCACAGCGGTTTGAGCATGAAACTCAGCTGGAAAAGATATTTTAAAGAGAACATTTTCCATCACATAGGAACCGTATGCCTGAGTAAATTCAAAAGGTTTGCCTTTAAATAGTACATCATAAAAGCCCCATGTTTTAGCACTGAGTGCGGATGGGTATCCCATTTCACCCTTCATGACCATTAACGCTAATCTCACTGCGCGGCTGGTCGCATCACCCGCAGCCCATGATTTTCGGGAACCTGTATTAGGTGCATGGCGGTAGGTTCTAAGACTTTGTCCATCTAACCATGCATTTGAAACAGCATCAATGATTTGTTCATATGTGGCTCCCAGCATCTTTGCAACGACCGCTGTTGAGGCTACTTTGACTAAAAGTACATGATCTAAACCTACTCGATTAAAACTATTCTCAAGAGCAATCACCCCTTGAATTTCATGGGCTTTGACCATGGCGATGAGCACATCTTTCATAAGAAGAGGGGATTGTCCCTCCGCAATTCTTGTTCTTGATAACCAATCTGCAACTGCTAAAATACCTCCCAAGTTATCTGATGGATGACCCCATTCAGCTGCCAGCCAAGTGTCGTTGAAATCTAACCATCGAATCATGGCGCCAATATTAAATGCTGCATTAATGGGATCTAATTGATAACTAGTTCCTGGAACTTTTGCACCATTGGGAACAGTGGTTCCTGGAACAATCGGACCTAAAAGTTTAGTGCATGCTGAGTAACTCAGTGCTTCTAGACCACATCCTAATGTATCCATTAAGCAATATCTTGCAGTATCTATAGCCTCATCGCTGTTAATTTCATAAGCATTAGCATATTTTGCAATATCTACGATGACCTGATCGGGCTCAGGCCTTACATTAGAAATGTGTGAAGACATTTATTTAACCTTTCTTTATCTTTGATTAATTGGTGTGTACGGTCTGTTATCTGGGCCGGTATATTCTGCATTTGGTCTGATAATTTTATTATCAATCCTTTGTTCGATTACATGAGCTGCCCAACCTGTTGTTCTTGAAATTACGAAAATTGGAGTAAACATAGAAGTTGGGATGCCCATCAGATGGTAGCTTGATGCACTATACCAGTCTAAATTAGGGAACATTTTCTTCTCATCCCACATTACTTTCTCAATTCTTTCTGAGATGCTAAATAAATTCATATCCCCAGCATCTTCTGATAATTCCCTTGAAACAGATTTGATACTTTCATTTCTTGGGTCACCAATAGTGTAAACAGGGTGTCCAAAACCAATGATGATTTCTTTCC
>JAYQUI010000103.1:0-2557 GCA_038147655.1 Nitrosomonadales bacterium | reverse complement strand
TGGCTCGATTGGGGTCTTGATGAATGGTTTTGGCTTTGATCAGGCCATTGAGAAGCTAGGGATAGAAAGACGACTGATGACGGCAGGTAAAAATAAAGGGATTCTTGATCCATTCCAACCGGTAGACCCTGCACACAAAGAACATGTGCAACAACTTCTTGATGAAGTGCACCAACAATTTATCACCGCAGTCAAAGAGGGCAGAGGTGATCGATTATCTAAGGACCAGTCAATATTCTCAGGGTTATTTTGGAATGGTGAGTCAGCATACAGATTGGGATTGATTGACGGCTTTGGGACGGTATCATCAGTCGCTAAAGATGTAATTGGTTATGAAAAGGTGATTGATTTTACGACATATGAATCTTTTGCTGATCGCTTTGCAAAAAAGCTAGGGGCTGGCATTGGTAGTGTGTTACACAGTCAAATAATTAATAAAAATTATCAGTTAAATTAATTATTTATCAATTTTTTTTAATGTAATCTATTAGATTATTTGTTGAGGCATCAAAACAGCTAGTCGTCTTTTCACCTTGAATTTTTGGTAAGACGAGGCGGGCGATCTGCTTGCCATATTCAACTCCCCATTGATCGAATGAATTAATATTCCATATGATGCCTTGAACAAATATTTTGTGTTCATAGAGCGCTATAAGCTTACCTAGATTTTTTGGCGTAAGTTTTTCGAATAGGATGGTGTTGCTTGGTCTATTTCCTTCGAATGATCGATGAGGTAGCAAAGAAGATATTTCTTGATCACTTAACCCAGAATTAATGAGCTCAGACCGTGCCTCATCAATGGTTTTTCCCATCATTAACGACTGTGATTGAGCAAGTAAATTGGACATCAAGATTTTATGATGAAGATTTTTTTTATCTCCAGGGTTGTAGTGAGATTTTATGGGCATAATAAAGTCACATGGCACAAACTGCGTGCCTTGATGAATTAATTGGTAGAAGGCATGTTGTCCATTTGTACCTGACTCACCCCATATAACTGGACCTGTCTCTAAGCATACTCGGTTGCCGTCTCGATCAATAAATTTACCATTGCTTTCCATGTCTGCTTGCTGCAAATAAGATGGCAACAGGGATAGACCTTGATCATAAGGAAGAATTGCTTGTGTGTTGAATTTAAAGAAGTTGTTATACCAAATGCCAATTAAAGCCATCTGAATTGGCATATTTTTTTCTATTGGAGCATTAAGAAAATGTTGATCCATTTCATAGGCACCAGTTTGAAGTTCTTTAAAATTTTCAAAACCTAAGTAAATAGAAATTGACAACCCAATTGATGACCATAAAGAGTATCTTCCACCAACCCAGTCCCAAAAAATAAACATATTCTCTTCATTTATACCAAATTCTTTTACTTTCTCGGTATTGGTGGATACGGCAACAAAATGTTGACTGATAGCATCATTATTTTTTGCATGATTTAAAAACCAATGTCGAGCAGAAAAAGCATTGGTCATTGTTTCTTGGGTGGTAAAAGTTTTGGAAGCAACTATAAAAAGGGTGGTTTCAGGGTCACACTGCTCAAGTGTTAACGCTATGTCTGCGCCATCTACATTTGAAACAAAATGAATATGTAAATCTTTGTGTGAAAAGGGCTGTAATGCCTTACATACCATTGCAGGTCCTAAGTCAGAACCACCGATTCCGATATTTACGATCGTGTTTATTTTTTTTCCAGTAAACCCTTTCCAGGATCCATCGTTAATTGAATTGCTAAAGCTTTCCACCTGCTTTAAAACTTTTTTAACTTCTGGTTTAACATCAACACCATCAACAAAAACAGGATGATCATCTTGTGAACGAAGTGCTGTATGAAGAACTGCACGATCTTCTGTTGTGTTTATTTTATCACCACTAAATTGTTTAGCTCTCCAACCTTCTACATCAGCTTTAATAGCCAATTTGTTAAGAAGGTCTAAGGTTATGTCATTTATTCTATTTTTTGAAAAATCAAATAAAAAATCATCCAATGCTAGATGAAATTTTTCAAAACGCTGCTCGTCATCTTTAAACAGATCTCGCATCTGAACATTTTTGATATCGTCAAAATGTTTTTTTAGGCCTTGCCACTCGTTAGAGTCAATTATTTTCGTCATTTATATGTTAATTTAGGTGAGTAAAATTGAAAGCGCTATTATAGCAAAAAATATATTATTTCTTCGCTTCTTGTTCGCTTATTGCCCATAAAACATGTTCTTTGATTAAATTTGACGGATCCTCACTTCGTTTTATTAAAGCGTCTATAATTTTTTGATCATGGCTTGCGTTGCCAAGTGCAATTGCGACATTACTAATCCATTTTTCATAACCAATTCGCCTGATGGCGCTTCCATTGAAGTGATCATTAAAACGGGGGTTATCCATCAAAAAACATTCCATAAGAGAGATGTTATTTAACTTATGTCTTACAAAGAAATCTATTTCGGTACTTTTCTTAGCAAATTTATTCCATGGACAGATAATCTGACAATCATCACACCCGTATATTCGATTACCAATTTTTTTCCTAAAGCTAATAGGAATTGTGCCTTTATGTTCA
>JAYQUI010000102.1:0-2595 GCA_038147655.1 Nitrosomonadales bacterium | reverse complement strand
CAATCACTGCTGAGCAACGACTTTCAAGGTCACCTTGAAGCTCAATTAAAACACCGGCGAGTTTAAAATAAGCATCGTCTTCTAAAATTAAAAGGTCATTAGGCCATTTCAAAAATGAATTGTTAATCCCTATTTTTTTCATCAGTCTTTGAATAGCCACCCCAACAACCAAACTTAAACCAGACAGTCCCGAGGCTCCCTTATCAAATTTCCATAAAATAGACATCACTAAAGATTCACCTACAGATGCCTGCCAGGACCGACCTCGACGACCTTTACCTTTAGTCTGAATATTTGCTATTACAACCGATGCATGAGGCTTTATATTCGCTGATGTATTTAAATATTTGTTTGTTGAATCTGTGACGTTGAGTAGTTCTAAATTGACGAACTGGTTAAGCTCTCCGAGCTCTCTTTGAATATTTTCAGTATTAAAAAAAGATATTTTTTTTGGTAAACGGTAACCCTTTTTTTTTACTGAAAAAATATTTATTCCAAGACTTTTTAATTCGGAAATACTTTTCCAGACAGTTACTCTGGAACATCCCATATCAGCAGCCATTTTTTCTCCTGAATGGAAGTTGCCATCGGCTAATATATGGAGCGCTTTAAATGGGAGATCGTACTTTTTCATACTAATAAATCATAGCATGCGCTAAGTTAAAAATTTATAAAACGTGTAGAATATCGCATCATGAGTAATGAAAATAAAAATACGGTTCCAACAAACTTTATTCGAAATATTATTGAAAAAAATCTTGAAGCGAATCTCTATGCTGAAAAAAATTGGTCAGGTCAGCCTGGTCCATCATACACCCATAAAGATGCACCAATTGATAGTGCTAAAATAAGAACAAGATTTCCACCTGAACCAAATGGTTATCTTCATTTTGGTCATGCAAAAAGTATTATTTTGAATTTTACACTCGCTCAGGATTTTAATGGACGCTGTCATCTTCGTTTTGATGATACAAATCCTGAAAAAGAAAATGAGGAATACGTCAAAAGTATTATCGATAGTGTGCATTGGCTTGGATATAAATTTGAAGATGAACATGAAAAAAATCTTTACTATGCGAGCAATTACTTTGACTACATGTATGAGGCAGCAAAAGTCTTAATTAATGCAGGCTTAGCTTATGTAGATAAACAGACAGCCGAAGAAATTCGTATCAACCGAGGCACTCTTATAGAACCAGGTCAAAATTCACCATTTAGAGACCAATCTGTTGAAGAAAATTTAAAGCTTTTTGAAGAAATGAAGAGTGGGCAATATCAAGACGGGGAGATGGTGTTAAGAGCCAAAATCAATATGGCTTCACCAAACATTAATCTCAGGGACCCTGCTATATATCGAATACGGCATATATCTCACCACAACACAGGAGATAAGTGGTGCATATACCCAATGTATACTTTTGCTCACCCTATTGAAGATGCTTTAGAGAAAATAACACACTCCATCTGTACGTTAGAATTTGAAGATCAAAGACCTTTTTATGAATGGGTGCTAAAAAAATTAGCTGAATTTGATTTTTTAGAAAAACCTCTGCCAAAACAACATGAGTTCTCTCGTTTAAATTTAAGTCATGTGGTTCTATCAAAACGTAAACTTATTCAATTGGTTGAAGAAAATCATGTTAATGGATGGGATGACCCAAGGATGCCAACTTTGGTTGGAGCAAAACGCAGAGGGTATCATCCAAAAGGGTTTAAATTATTTATGGACCGAATTGGGGTATCAAAGTCTGACTCAGTGATTGACTATCAAACTTTTGAAGACTCAATGCGTGAAGTTTTAAATGAGGAATGTAACCGTAAAATTGCTGTTCTTAATCCTATTAAATTGATTATTGAGAATTTTGATGAAAATCATACTGAAATTTGCACGGTACCAAACCATCCACAGAAACCTGAAGAGGGGGTTAGAGAGGTAAAGTTAACTAAAGAATTATGGATCGAAGGTGAAGATTTTGAAATTAATCCACCACCCAAATACTTTAGATTGTTTCCTGGAAATAAGGTACGCTTAAGATATGGTTTCGTCATTGAATGTACGGACTATAAACTTAATGATAACGGAGAGGTTTCTACTGTTTTTTGTAAATATTTTCCAGAAACAAAATCTGGAACTGCAGGCAGTGATGCAGTTAAAGTAAAGGGTAATATTCACTGGTTATCAACAAAATTTTCTAAACAGATCACTATAAGAAACTATGATCGTTTGTTTTTATCTGAAAACCCTAGTGAATTTGATAACTTCCTTAATGATATTAATCAATCCTCGATAGAAACGAAATCTGCTTATTGTGAAGAAAGTATTTCTTCGATACAAGCGGAAGAACAATTTCAATTCGAACGTCATGGTTACTACATTGTTGATCCAGAAAGTACTTCAGATGAAATAATCTTTAACCGTACCGCAACGCTACGAGATAACTGGCAAAAGTAATCTTATTTTAGGCAAAAAAAACCCAAACGTATGTTTGGGTTTTTTTATATATAAAAGTTTGGCGGTGTCCTACATTCGCATGAAAAAAATCACACTATTATCGGCGCTGAATCGTTTCACTGTCCTGTTCGAAATGGGAAGGA
>JAYQUI010000101.1:0-2638 GCA_038147655.1 Nitrosomonadales bacterium | reverse complement strand
GTATTCATTAAAACGGTGGTTATCCATCAAAAAGCAGCCCATAAGAGAGATGTTATTTAACTTATGTCTTACAAAAAAATCTATCTCAGTGCTTTTCTTAGCAAATTTATTCCATGGACAGATAATCTGACAATCATCACACCCATATATTCGATTACCAATTTTTTTCCTAAAGCTTATAGGAATTGTGCCTTTATGTTCAATTGTCCAGTAGGAGATACACTTAGATGCATTTAGATAGTAAGGTTTTTCAATGGCCTGGGTGGGACAAATGTCAATACAGGCTGAGCAAGAGCCGCAGTGGTTTGTGCTAATTGTTTGATTGAAAACTAATGGGGCGTTCGTGTATAGTTCACCAAGAAAGAACCACGAGCCATTATTCTTGTTGAGTAATAATGTATTTTTTCCACGCCAACCTAGTCCAGCCTGAGTCGCAATTTCAATCTCTGGGCTTGGTGCTGAATCAGTTATCGCTCTGTATTTAAAATCAAAATCACTTTCTGTAATTATAGATTCAATCAAACTACCAAAGTGATTAAGTTTTTTCTTTAATGTCTTGTGATAATCCCTTCCAAGAGCATAGCGGGCTATATAGGCTTTATCTTTTTGGTTAATTAGATCAATAAGATTTTCGTTAAGTGGAAGATAGTCAAGCCTAACACTGATGATGCTTTTGGTGTTTGCCAAAATATTCTCAGGATCAAATTTAATGTCTTGATGATCTTCGAGATAAGACATGGCGCCATGATTTTTAGCGTCAATCCACTCTTTGTAAAGTCTTTGATTTTGATTAATTACGGTATCAGATATCCCTACATCATTGAATCCTAGCTCTTTACCAGTGGCTATAATTTTTTTTGATATATCTTTCCAATAAGCCTTATCTAACATGAAAAAAAATAATAAACTATGAAGTAATGGATCATACACATCATATCTGCAAATCAGAGGAAGATACAAAAAAAGTTGCTGAACTTATTGCACCCCAGCTCAAACCAGGCATGGTAATTTTCCTTAAGGGCGAGCTCGGAGCAGGAAAAACTACATTAGTGAGATATTTACTTAAGTCTTTGGGTTACCAGGATAAAGTAAAGAGCCCAACTTACAATCTTGTAGAAACGCATCAATTAAAAAATTTGACAGTACATCATTTTGACTTATACCGTTTTGGGTGCCCAGAGGAATGGTTTAGTGGAGGATTTGATGATTACTTAATCACAGAAAATACGATTTCTATTATTGAATGGCCAGAAAAAATTAAGGGTGTGAATATTAAACCGGATATAGAGGTCAATATTTCAACTGAGCAACTTGATATCAGAGTGATTGATGTTTATTCCAAAGAAGAGGCTGGTGATGCCCTTACATAGAATTTGTTTTAGCTTTCTGTTAGCTTTTTTTGTAACAAATGTGTTTGCTGATGTACAAACTCGTGTGTGGCCATCCAATGAATATACGAGATTTACTATTGAATCCACTGACTACATAAAAAATGATCAATCAATTTTAAAAAACCCAGATCGAGTGGTTATTGATTTAAAAAGTATTAATATAAACAATAGTTTAAAAGATTTATCTAAAGTAGATTTTAAAGATAATTCATCTATTTCAGGGGTGCGTGTAGCACAGTATGATCCTGGTACAGTCCGTATTGTGGTCGATTTACGTCACGAGTCTAAGATTAAAATTTTTAGCTTGAAGCCTTTCAAATCATATGGCCATCGTCTTGTTGTCGATGTCTATCATGAGGAAGATGAAATTGCACATTTGCTAAAACAATTACAGGCTAAGGCAGGTGATGATCAAAAAGATATTAGTCAAAAGGTTGAAGATGAAAAAACCAACTTGACAACTAAAGAGGACTCCAAAGAAGAGCAGCCAAAGGAGGCTGAACAGGCTAAAATCGTTGTGGCAATTGATGCTGGGCATGGTGGAGAGGATCCTGGCGCAAGAGGATCTTCGGGTACAAAAGAAAAAGACATCACTCTGGCTATTGCGAAGAAATTACGAGATGCTATTAATAAAGAGCCAAACCTGCAGGGGGTTTTAATACGTGATGGCGATTACTTTATCCCGCTTGCAAAAAGAGTTGCTAAAGCTAGAAAGCTTGAGGCTGATCTATTTGTGTCAATTCATGCGGATGCTTTTACAAAGAAATCTGTGAAAGGATCCTCCGTATTTGCTTTGTCCGAGAGAGGAGCTTCAAGTGCATTTGCTAAATTTATAGCTAATAAAGAAAATGAGTCAGATTTGATTGGCGGAGTCAGTATTGATGATAAACATCCAGTTTTGGCGCAAACTTTACTCGATTTATCTTTAAGTGCGACGATTAATGATTCAATGAAATTGGGACGGTATGTTTTAGATGAGATGGGCAAGGTGAATACATTACATAAGAAATATGTGGAGCAAGCTGGTTTTGCAGTTCTAAAAGCTCCGGATATCCCATCTATACTTGTCGAGACTGCATTTATAAGCAATCCAAAGGAGGAAAATAACCTCAGGTCAGAAAGCTTTCAAATTAAACTAGCTGAAAGTGTGGTTAAGGGTATCAAAACATACCTTAAAACAGGCGCCAACCTTGCCTTCTTTTATGAGCCTGAACAGTGAAACAAGTATTTTTAATGGGCCCTACAGC
>JAYQUI010000100.1:0-2701 GCA_038147655.1 Nitrosomonadales bacterium | reverse complement strand
CTTGGGTCACCAATAGTGTAAACAGGGTGTCCAAAACCAATGATGATTTCTTTCCTTGCCATGCGTTCACGGATATCATTTTCAGCATCATCAGCATCTTTGTAGCGTGCAATAATTTCCATCGCTGCTTCATTAGCGCCACCATGTTTCGGTCCACGAAGTGCGCCAATAGCCCCTGTGATCGCTGAATACATATCGGACAGGGTTCCTGCAATGACACGAGAGGTAAAAGTGGATGCATTAAATTCATGCTCTGCATATAATACAAGTGAAGTATTCATTGCCTTTTCATGAAGCTCTGATGGAGCTTTGCCATGCAATAAGTATAGAAAATGTCCTGCTATGGAATCCATCTCAGATACACAATTTATTTTCTTGCCATTGTGTGAAAAATGATACCAATAGATCAACATTGAACCAAAACAAGAAATAAGGCGATCAGCAATATTTTTTGTATTTTCAATATCACGATCTTCACCTTCTTGTTCAATTGTTCCTAGGACAGAGCATCCTGTTCGCATCACGTCCATAGGGTGTGCATTTTTTGGAAGTTGCTCTAAAGCAATCTTCACAGCATCAGGAATATCTCGAAGAGTCTTAAGTTTATCTTTGTATGCTGATAATTGATCAGAATTTGGCAATTCACCATGAATCAATAAATAAGCCACTTCTTCAAAATTAGAATATTTTGCTAGATCTAAAATGTCGTAACCACGATAATGCAGATCATTTCCTGTGTGTCCAACAGTACACACTGCTGTAGTACCAGCATTTACACCTGCAAGGGCAACTCCTTTTTTAACTTTTTTTTCCGCAACATTATTCATAAATCCTCCCTCGTAATCTATTTTTCCTGCTCAAAGAGCTCATCTAATTTTTTTTCGTACGCATGGTAATTGAGAAATTCATATAATTCATTTCTGGTCTGCATCAGCTCAATCACATTTTGTTGAGTTCCATCTTTTCGAATTGACTCATAAACGGATAAGGCCGCTTTATTCATAGCTCGGAAGGCGCTTAATGGATACAAGATAAGACTAACATCAGCGCCAGCCAATTCCTCTCTAGTAAATAGTGGGGTAGACCCAAACTCAGTAATATTTGCCAGAACAGGGACTTTGACTGCATTAGAAAACTCCTGATACATTGACAATTCCGTCATGGCTTCAGGAAAGATCATGTCTGCACCAGCTTCGACACAAGCACATGCCCGATCAATTGCGCTTGATAAACCCTCAACTGCTAAGGCATCGGTTCGAGCCATAATGACAAAGTCTGGATCTGTTTTAGCATCCACTGCTGCCTTGATCCGATCCACCATCTCCTGTAGAGAAACAATGGCTTTATTCGGACGGTGACCACATCGTTTTGCTTGTACTTGATCTTCAATGTGTACTGCTGCCGCACCTGCCTTAATCGTCGACTTAATTGTTCGAGATATATTTAATGCACCACCAAACCCTGTATCAATATCAACAAGCAAGGGGGTGTCAGTTACATCAGTAATCCTTCTGATGTCTATTAATACATCTTCCAATGTTGATATACCTAAGTCAGGAATCCCTAAGGAACCAGCCGCAACACCTCCACCGGAAAGATATAAGGCCTTATATCCAGTTTGAGTGGCAAGGAGAGCATGGTACGCATTAATCGCACCAATTACCTGTAGAGGTTTTTCTTGGGCAAGGGCATCTCTAAATTTTTTACCGGCAGACATCAAATAACCTTTCTATGAAAAAAATCTCTGGTCAGCTTCCTTAGGAATGTCTTGACCTGTTTGTTTTGCAGCCTGAAGGATTTCCCAGAAGTACCGATAAGTGGCTCGATCATGCAGCTCACCTTTAAATTGTATCGGCCCCCAGTCCGCATCCTGGGCGAGTATCAATATTTCAGCCCCATCTTGAATTTCATTAAAATTTGGTTTCATCGCATCGACAATTGCTGTGATCTGGGTTGGATAGATACTCCACATTCTCATAAAGCCAAACTCATCACGTGCTCTTTTCGCATCGGAGAACGTGGTCTCGGTATTTTTTAAATCTAATGTGACGTTATGTGCAGGCACTACGCCATTGGCTATCGCTGCCGCAACCACCTCGCTTTTGGCTCTTGCTAATAATTTATGATCAAATTGACCTGGGCTTCGCATTGCCGATGCAGGGATAGCGCCATGATGACCACTGACAAAATCCATAAGCCCAAAATCTAACACTTGAAGCCATGTAAGTTTTGCAATGTTATGCACGTCAGCGAGAGCTCCATGGGTTTCAATAAGCACGTGAATTGGAATTTCACGATTAATATTATTCTCTTTAGCCACCTTTTGAATGTAAGCAATCATTTCTTTTGGCTGCTCAGCATTGGTAGATTTTGGAATCGTAATATAGCTAAGCACATTTCCTGCGCCAGCAACGAGGATATCCACATCTTTTTTCCAATGTGGATGAGTATAGTCATGAATCCTTGAGCCAGCCATCTTAAATTGATTAGCATCAGAATTGAGGATCCGCACAATCATCTCAGCGTGTTCCTGCTCCTGGCCAGCAGCAGCACCATCCTCGCAGTCACAGGTAATATTAAAAATAGGGCCTAATGTTTCTTGCAAACCGAGTGCCTTAGTAATTAATTTTTCACTACCTGCAAAGCGTTCACACACAGGAATCATTGGAAAAGGTTTTTCACCTGTAAATAACGCTTCGTT
>JAYQUI010000099.1:0-2951 GCA_038147655.1 Nitrosomonadales bacterium | reverse complement strand
AAATACCAAAAAGAATTTACATGACAAAAACTTTAGATATTGCTAAGCGCTTAATTGAAATTGACTCCATTACTCCTAATGATAATGGGTGTATTAATATCATCAAGTCTGAGTTAAAAAATTTAAATTTTGATTACCAAAATATTGATAGTAATGGAGTGTCAAACCTTTATGCCAAAAGAGGAGAATCTAACCCCTCTGTTATTTTTGCAGGCCATGTTGATGTTGTTCCTCCAGGACCATTAGACAAGTGGCATAGCGACCCTTTTATTCCTACAGAAAAAGACGGTTTTCTCTATGGTAGGGGGTCGGCAGATATGAAATCATCTATTGCTGCCTTTATCGTTGCAATTAATGAGTTCACTGCTGAATTTCCTGATCATAAAGGATCGATAGGTCTATTTATTACCTCTGATGAAGAGGGTATTGCTACTGATGGAACTAAAAAGATTGTTGAACATTTTATTCACAATAATCAAGACATTGATTACTGTATTGTGGGAGAGCCTACCAGTGCTGAAAGGTTTGGAGATACTATAAAAAATGGTAGGCGTGGTTCGCTTTCTGCGACATTAATTGTAAAAGGAATACAAGGGCATATTGCATACCCCCATTTGATTGATAATCCGATTCATCGATCTGCCTCAATCATTGATGAACTAAAAAAAATATCCTGGGATAATGGAAATGAATATTTTCCGAAGACATCATGGCAAGTTTCTAATATAAATGCGGGAACAGGGGCCACAAATGTTGTTCCTGGGGATGTAACAATACAATTTAATTTCCGTCATTCAACCGAATGTACACCTGATCAACTGAAAAATGAGGTGGAGATGGTTGTCAAAAAACATGCCGAAGAATATGAGCTAAGTTGGGAAATCCCGAGTGAACCTTATTTGACTGAAAAAGGGATCCTAACAGATGTACTAACCTCTGCCATATCTGATGTCACTGGTCTAACGCCAGAAGTCTCTACAACAGGTGGAACATCAGATGGTCGTTTTATAGCAAAAATTTGTAAGCAGGTTGTTGAGTTCGGTCCAATCAATGCCTCAATTCACAAGATAAATGAACACGTAAATATAGATGATATTGAAAAGCTCAAAGAAATTTATAAGCTATCGTTGATTAAAATTTTGTGTAGTTAATTCTTAAGCTTAATTCCGCTCAACTCATCCCAAGCATTTTAAAAATCTTTTCAAGATTTTTCTTTTCAAGCTCCATGAACTGGCCTCGCTTTAGATGAGATGGAAGATTTAATGGTCCATATCGTGTTCGAATCAGTCGACTAACTTTTAAATTCTGTGACTCAACTAACCGCCTTATCTCTCTATTCCTACCCTCTTTTAAGATAATCCTAAACCATTGATTAGCGCCTTCACCACCCGTATGTTCAAAGGTTTCTACATGTGCAACGCCATCATCCAGCTTAACCCCTTTTCTGATGTTATTAATTATATCCTCGGTCACTTCTCCCAAAATTCTTACCGAGTACTCTCTATCGATTTGTTGGCTGGGATGCATCATGTGATTTGCCAATTTTCCATCATTAGTGATTAGCAATAGTCCGGAGGTATTAATATCGAGCCGGCCAATAGAAATCCACTTACCATTTTTGACTTTAGGTAATTTTTGAAAAACAGTTTTTTGATGTTTAGGGTCAGAATGAGAGACAATTTCACCCTCAGGCTTATGATAAATAATTAAACGGGATTCTCTTTTTTCGGTATTCTTAAAATATATTCTCCTACCATTAATATGAATGATTTCATTACCGTAAACCATATGCCCTAAATCAATTGGTTTTTGATTAACAGTAATCTTTTTCTGTTTAATGAGCTCTTCAATAGACCTTCTTGAGCCCATGCCCATGTTGGCAAGAAATTTTTGAATCCTTTCCTTTTTATTCTCCAACTCTTCGACAGAGCTATTCTTGGCCATCTGACGACTCATTCGAGATTGAGACTTGCGAATCATTCTGCTCGAGATTTTGATTTCCAACTAAATCTAAATTGAGCTGTTCCTCAAATTTTTCAATATCTGGTAAGTCTGATAGGTTGGTCAAACCAAAATCGTTTAAAAAATGTTTTGTCGTTCCATACAAGCCCGGTCTTCCCGGAGTCTCCTTTACGCCAACAATATCAATCCATTCTCTTTCAACTAACTGTCGAATGGCATTGGGGTTTAGGGCTACTCCCCTGATTGACTCAATATCACCCCTTGTTACCGGCTGTCGGTATGCAATGATTGCTAATACTTCCATAACCGCTCTTGAGTATTTTGGAGCCCTATCGGGGTTCATTCTCATCAAATTTTCAACAAACTGTTGTTTTGCTTCAAATCTATAACCTGAGGATACCTCTATTAAATTTAGTGTTTTTTTATCCCAGTCATTTTTTAGTTCATCGAGGATCATGCGTAAAGTTGAACGCTCGATTTTTTCATCAAAAAGTTTTTGCAAATCATCAATCGACAGTGGTTTTTGTGTAGTTAGAAGAGCGACCTCAAGGACATCTTTTAATTTCGAATTTATTTCCATACTATGCTCTCATCAAATATATTTTAGAATAATTACTTTGCTGAAAAATTTTTATCAGTGACTCTTTTGCCAACTCTAAAATTGCAAGAAAACAGACTACCATCTTTTGTAATGGCTGATCCTCTTTTAAAAACAAATCATCAAAATCAATCTTCTCGTTATCATCAAACATTCTCAAAACTTCACTCATATACTCCCTAACAGACAGTTCAGATCTATCAATGGTATGATTTTTTAACTGCCTTGCCCTTTTGACAACATTCTGCCAAGCTTCAAAAAGATCATGAATAGAGACATTAGGAAAATGATTTTTGATTTCTCTTTGATAATAGACCTCAGGCGGAAGCCTATCGTGACCTAATTGGGGGATGGTATTCAAATTAACTGCCGCTTCTTTTACAAGCTCATA
>JAYQUI010000098.1:0-2986 GCA_038147655.1 Nitrosomonadales bacterium | reverse complement strand
GGATACATGGCTCCACTAGAGAGAAATGCATTTCCTGCTACCGCTACTTTCATATAGGTTGCACCCAGCATGACAATGGCAATCATTAGAGAGCCTAGAACATTGAAACGTTCATTTCTAATTCCCAGAAGAAGAAAAATAGGCCCAATTAATTCAAATAAGACCACCATATAGCGGAGCCATTCTGGAAGCTTGGCCACCAGTCCTCCCACTTCACTGACAGGAAGTTTATTATATCCTGCTTTGAAAATAATGGCTGCAACGATCAGTCGTGCCAATAAGAATACCATGGATCTGTATCGATTAAAATTACATTGATCTAAAAAGTTAAACATGCTTTCCTATCTCCCATCCTGCTTGATTTAAATATTGTTCAGCCGATTGTTTTGCTTCTTCTTCCAAGGTAGTACCCATCACATCATTCCAGCGATTTAAAAAACCAAATAAGGCTATCACACTAACCATTTCTAAAATATCTTCCTCAGACCAATTTTCCTTGAGTTCTCGTTCAAATAAACGTGTATTGACAGGTGAAGTACTAGCCGCAATTGCAAAACGTAAAGCAATTTTTTCTTTCATAGAAAATAATTTACTGTTTTCAAAATCCCAGGCTTGAAGTAATCGTTTATCGGAGCCTCCATACCGTTGCGCAGCTCGGATGGTGTGTGCTTGACAATAACGACATCCAGCGGTGTTACTACTGATATAGGCAATAATACGCTTAAATTCAGAGGAAATAGACCCTGCATTATCCATCACCGCTTTATTGAGATTAATAAAGGCATCAGCCATTAAAGGCTTTTTGTTCATGGTTAAGACAGAATTAGGGCAAAATCCTAAGGTTTCATTAAAGAAAGTGACAAGTTGTTTGGTTGATTCATCCTGAATCTCACTTATGGGATGAACTAACGGCATTATTCCTCTTCGTTAGAATTAGAACTTTCTAAACGTTCAATAACAGGTTTTACATCCAAATTAACTTGATCTAAATCGGTTAAATCTTCGGGTATATCTTGAAGCTTTTGAATATCTCTCACTGAAGGCTTTAATCGAGCATTATAAGAGGATACTGAAGTGTTATAGGCTTTTCCTAGCGAGGTAATACGATCTCCAACCGTATTGTATAATTCTTCGTATTTTTTAAGTCGATCGGATAAATCTTTGGCGGTGTTTATAATACTATTCGCATTTTTGGTTAAAGACATCTGTCTCCAAGTTTCACTGACTAAATTTAATAAAGGCATTAAGGAAATAGGTGAAACCACAAAGACTTTAGTTTCAGCGCCATCATTAAAGAGATTTCCATCGTGTAATAAAGCAGATTGAAAGCCAGGTTCAAAAGGAATTAACATCACTACAAAATCAATGGGGTCATTATATTGATCTTGATATTTCTTGGATGATAAGGTACGCATATGTTGACGACATTTCCTGGCATGCTCTACTTGTAAGGCTTTGCGTTTTTCAGCATCCTGCTCTTCTAAAGAAGCACGAAAATCTTTCATTGGACATTTAGAGTCTACAGGAATAATTCCTCCATTAGGAAGTTTGATGATCATATCTGGAATAGAATCTCCCGTTTCGGTTCCCTTCTGCTCTTCAAAATCTACATGATTGATCATCCCTGATTTTTCAACAATGTTTCGTAATTGAATTTCACCCCATTTACCTTGCACGCTGGTTGAAGAACTCAAAGCTGCACTTAAGGTATTGGTTTCTTTTAATAAATCGGCTAAACGGGTATCTAATTGACCAATTTCTTGTTTTCGTTCTTTTTGTAAATATTCAATTCGATCATCTAATTCTTTGACTGTTTTGGAAATAGGTTCAATGGTCGTTGAAATATCTTGTTTATAGATTTCCCAATCTTTTTGCTGAAGTTTTAAGGTTTCTTCTAAGGCTTTTTTGGCTGCTTCCTCAGCAGCTTTAGAAGCGATATTGGTAAGATTTTCCTCTTTTAATTGTTCTTTTTCTGGATCACTGGAACGCACATTCTTTAATTCATTCAGTAATTGATACAAAATGACACTCATTCCTAGTACAAATAAAGAGATAAATAAAATGATAAATGTATTGAGCATGGTCAAAGCTAAGGATAAAAACAAAGGAAGAAAATTAAAATAATAGAGATTGAACTACTTTTCGTAGACCGCATTATGCGTTTGAGTACAACGGATAAAGGTAGTTCGTTTACTTAATTGTTTCAAATTTAATGCGCCCACATAGGTACAAGAACTTCTGAGACCCCCTAAAATATCTTGGACAGTATCTTTGATAGTGCCTTTATAAGGAACTAGTACTGACTTCCCTTCTGCAGCTCGATAATTTTTTAAACCGCCATAATGTTTGACATTGGCACTTTGACTACTATTCCCATAAAACTCAATAAATTTCTTCTCTTTTACGACTTGCTGATTGTTTTTCAATTGAGAGGTTAAATAGCTTTTAGTGATGACGTCACCACCACCTTCATCATGACCTGAAAACATCCCTCCTAGCATGACAAAATCAGCTGCAGCAGCAAATCCTTTGGCTACATCTGCTGGGGTAGTACACCCTCCATCGGCAATAATATGCCCATCTAAACCATGAGCTGCATCTGCACATTCAATCACTGCAGATAGCTGAGGATACCCCACTCCAGTTTTAATACGAGTAGTACAGACGCTACCCGAGCCAATTCCCACACGAACAATATCTGCACCTGCTAAGATTAACTCCTCTGTCATTTCTCCAGTGACTACACTTCCCGCAATGATAACGATTGAGGGGAAGTTTTTACGCAATTTTTCAATATATTGAACAAAGAGTTCTAGATAACCATTAGCAATATCAACATTGATAAATTTAATATTCGATCCACAGGCTTTATATAAGGCCTCAAAATTTTGATAATCCTCATCTCTGATTCCAAAACTTACAGCGACATGTACTTTTCGCAATTCATTTTCTTGAGAAAAATACTCCTTCAATTCATTGACAGAAT
>JAYQUI010000097.1:0-3038 GCA_038147655.1 Nitrosomonadales bacterium | reverse complement strand
TTGCCTCTAGCAATGAAGAGTCGATAAACAAAGCTAGACAAATGGTAGAAGACATTGTAGCGGAGCCAGAAGTAGGGAAAGTCTACACTGGTAAAGTAGTCAAAATCGTTGAGTTTGGTGCCTTTGTTAACTTTATGGGCGCTCGTGATGGACTTCTACACGTCTCTCAAATCTCTCAAAAAAGAGTAGAGAATGTCTCTGATGTATTATCAGAAGGCCAAGAAGTTCAAGTGAAAGTTCTTGACGTTGATCGTGCGGGCAAAGTAAAGCTCAGCATGAAAGAAGTCTAATATTAATTATCAGTAGCGCAGACAGATTTTGTTTTGCGCTACTTGACTTAATCAAAAATCCATTATTATTAATTAGGTTATTCATAAATAACATGATACACGAACCTATAAACTAGGTTCCACCCCAACATACATTTTTCATCACATGCACCAATTTTCGCAATACGCTATTTCAGCTAATTTACTTACTGCTCTAAATAAACTTAAGTTAACGAACGCAACCCCAATTCAACATATGTCTATTCCCTTAGCATTAGATGGGCGAGATTTATTGGGGACAGCACAAACTGGAACAGGCAAAACCTTTGCTTTTGGCATTCCTCTTATAAATCACTTAATAAAAAGCATCGATAATGCTGCGATCATCTTAACTCCTACAAGGGAGTTAGCAACACAAGTGCTCATTGCTCTTAAAAGTTTAACCCAACAATCAGACAAATTAGATACCGCACTTCTTATTGGGGGAGACTCAATTGAAAAACAAATTAGACAATTAAAAAAAGCGCGTTTAGTTGTCGGCACCCCAGGTCGTATGAATGATCATTTAAAAAGAAAGAGTTTAAAACTTAATCAATTCAATTTTCTAGTACTAGATGAAACAGATCGAATGCTAGACATGGGATTTATCACAGACATTAAAACTATTATTAGCCATCTACCAACTCATCAGACATTATTATTTTCTGCCACCTTACCAAAAAAAATATCAGAAATGGCTCAAAAGTTTCTCAATCATCCAGAGCGTATTAGCGTAGGAGAAACTAATTTACCTACAATTAATATTTTACAAGAAATTCGTAAAATTAATCAAAGTGAGAAATTTGAACAATTAAAACTAGAACTTTTAGAAAGAACGGGTTCGGTCATCTTATTTGTTAAAACTAAAAGGAGTGCTGATAAAATTGCCCGACAATTACGATCTGATAAATTTAATGCAGAAGCTATCCACGGAGATTTAAGGCAAAGTCGTCGTGATAAAGTAATGATGAAGTTTAGAAAAAATGTTTTTCAAATTCTTGTGGCAACTGATGTAGCTGCTCGAGGTTTAGATATTCCCTTGATAGAACATGTTATAAATTATGATATTCCTCAAAACCCCGAAGATTATATTCACCGTATTGGAAGAACGGCAAGAGCAGGAGCAAAAGGAAAAGCCCTTACTTTTATCACTCCAGCAGATAAGAAAAACTGGGGTTTAGTTGAAAAACTGATTAATCCTGATGGGCCTCAAGAGAAAAAAAAATCAAACCCCAAAAATTCAAGAAGAGCGAAAGCAAAGAAGTCTTTTAGAAAATTTAGAAAAAAAATTACAAAATAATATTTTTAGTTTAAATACATGAGGATAATTCAAGTTTACCCATCAATATAATCATTTATTTTAAATAAAGATTAAATTTCACCTTTTTATTTATTTCTTAAGGAATTATAATATTTCTTTTAAGGAGGAACGTAAGATGAAAAAATTCTTATCAATCTTAATATCACCGATTTTCTTGTTATTTTTTTCAGTAAATATATCTAAGGCAGACGGTGAATTAAATCTATACAACTGGGGTGACTATATTAATCCAGCTGTGTTAGAAAAATTTACCGCTGAGACAGGTATCAAAATTAATTTAGATGTCTACGGAAGTAATGAAGAGATGCTCGCAAAAATTCAAGCAGGAGCAACGGGTTATGACATTGTATTCCCATCAGTGCATTACCATGACATTATGTTTAAGTTAGGACTTTTACATGAAGCTAAAATTAATGAGTCACCACTTTTTAAAAATATAGATAAAGACTTTATCATTGCTAAAACTGACCCAGATGGTTCATGGTGCTTGCCATATGCTAGAGGAACAGTTGGGATTTTTTACAACAAAGATATTGTTCCATCAATAAACTCATGGGATGATTTTTTTGCTATCCCAGAAAAGCATAATGGTAAAATCACTATGTTGGATGACCCAAGAGAAACTATCGGAGTAGGTCTTATCGTTAATGGTAACAGCGTAAATTCAACTGATCCAGCAGAGGTTAAAGCTGCCGCTGAATATATTTCTCAAAATAGAGATAATATATCTGCTTTCTCTTATGACATCATCTCCCTATTACAAAATGGCGATATTGCTGCTGCTCATTGGTATGTAGGAGGTCTGTATTACGTGTTTAGTGATCCAGATCAAAAACTTGCATATGCTGTTCCTGAAGAAGGAGCAACAATGTATCAAGAAGATATGTGCGTTTTAGCTAGTGCTCCGAATAAAGATAATGCAAGAAAGTTTATGGAATTTTACCTAAATCCTGAAAATCCTGCACTAAATACAGAACAACAGCTAAATATTTCTGCAAATGGTCCATCAAGAGAAATGCTTCCAGATAATTTGAAAAGCAATCCATTTATAAATCCTCCTAGTGAAGATTATGCAAAACTTCAGATATTCGATGACCTAGGTCAAGATATTAGAATTTATGATCGTGAATGGACTAAAATAAAAGCACAATAAAAAATAATTCATTACTAAGGGCAAATTTTTGCCCTTAGTCAAACCTCTATTATGTCAGAAAAGCTAATTTCAATTGTAGATGCTACGAAGATTTACAAAACACCTGAAGGGGGTGAAGTAAAGGCTTTAAACAACATAAATCTTGAAGTTTTTCATAATGAATTTGTAACATTGTTAGGTCCTTCAGGTTGCGGTAAAACCACTTTATTAAAAACAATTAGTGGATTTGAAAAACTAGACTCTGGCAATATTTTTA
>JAYQUI010000096.1:0-3105 GCA_038147655.1 Nitrosomonadales bacterium | reverse complement strand
TCCTGTTGTCGTGGGTTCGAACCCCATCAGCCACCCCAAATTCTAGTTTATAATCGAATCAATAATGAAGATATCAATCTTAATTCTATTTTTTATGATCAGTAGTTGTAAAACTATTAGTCATATATCAAAAAATAAAATTGATTTTGAAAGATATGCAGATACAGAAAATATTTCTTCATTTGAAGTTCTGGAAAATTTTGAAAGTTATAGACCAGTAACTTGTTCAGATATGTCTAGAAATCCATTTATGACTAACAGGTATGAATTTAAAATAAATGAATGACAAAGATTTAGAAAGATATGGAAGACATATTCTGCTCCCTGAAATTGACTACGAGGGCCAACAAAAGCTTTTAGACAGTCATGTCTTAGTAGTTGGATTAGGCGGTCTCGGATCACCAGCGTCTATTTATCTCGCTTCGTCTGGTATTGGTGAGTTAACCTTATGTGATTTTGATAATGTCGAATTATCAAATTTACAAAGGCAAATAGTTCATACAGAGCGAAATCTTAAAACTAACAAAGCACATTCGGCTAAAAATTTTATTTCATTTATAAATTCAAATATCAATATTAATGTTGTCGACAAAAAATTAAGTGAAAACGAATTTGATTTATATATAAAAAATAAATCAGTGGATGTAATACTGGATTGTTCTGATAATTTTCAAACCAGATATAGTGTAAATAAAGTAGCTTTTAAAAATAAAATACCTCTTATCTCTGGTTCAGCCATTCGATTCGAAGGTCAGCTCGCTATTTTTGATTTTAGGGATAACAGTTCAGCTTGCTATGAATGTTTGTTTCCTGATAATGGCGAAGAAAATGAATTGAGATGCGCTGATCATGGGATACTTGCTCCAGTGGTTGGTATTATTGGGGTAATGCAATCTCTAGAAACAATTAAAGTACTATTGAATCTCAGCCCTATTAAAAATAAGCTAAAGATCTTTGATGGGAAGAATAATGAATGGAAAACAATCGCATTTAAAAAAGATAAAGAATGTGCAATCTGTTCATGTTCATCCGATCAATCCTAAAAGCATCATGATAAAATAACTTCCTTATGCAAGAATTAGAAAAATCCTTTAATCCATCTTCTATAGAGTCTAAGTGGTACGCCTTCTGGGAGCAGCAGGGTTATTATCAATGTGGATTGGATGAAGAAAAAAAAGATAATTTTTCAATTTTATTACCACCTCCGAATGTCACCGGGACACTTCACATGGGGCATGGCTTTAATCAAACATTAATGGATAGCTTGACAAGGTATCATCGAATGAGAGGGTCTAATACCTTATGGCAGCCAGGCACAGACCATGCAGGCATTGCAACACAAATAGTTGTTGAAAGACAATTGGATCAACAAAATATTTCTCGACATGACTTAGGACGTGAAAAATTTATTGAGAAAGTTTGGGAATGGAAAGAGGAGTCCGGGGGTAAAATAACTCAACAAATGAGGAGGCTTGGCACCTCGCCTGACTGGAGTCGTGAAAGATTTACCATGGATGAAGGTTTGTCCAAAAGCGTTAATCAGGTCTTTGTAAAATTATATAATGACGGCCTTATCTATCGAGGCAAGCGTTTAGTTAACTGGGATGTAAAGTTACAAACCGCTGTATCTGATCTGGAAGTAATTCAAGAAGAAGAAAATGGTCATTTATGGCATATAGATTATCCTCTTACTAATAATCAAAAAGAAAAATTAACCGTTGCAACAACTAGGCCGGAGACAATACTCGGTGATGTAGCCGTGATGGTCCACCCAGATGACGACCGTTATAAAAAACTCATTGGCTTAAATGTAATCCTCCCTCTGATCGGCAGAGAGATCCCAATTATTGCTGATGAGTATGTTGATATGGAATTTGGAACAGGTGTTGTAAAAGTGACTCCTGCACATGACTTCAATGACTATGAAGTGGGTAAAAGACATTCTTTAGACATAATTAATATAATGAGCCTTGATGGCTTCATTAATGAAAATGGTGGTGAATTTAAAGATTTAGAAAGATTTGAAGCGCGTAAAAAAATTGTTGAGAGACTTAAAGAACAAGGCTATTTAAATAAGGTAGAAGATTACCGACTAAAAATTCCAAGGGGAGATAGAACCAATGTCGTCATAGAACCACTTCTCACGGATCAATGGTTTGTGGCGATGAGTAAAAAAGTAAATCAAAGTCCAAGTATCGTTGAGGAGGCTTTGAATGTTGTAAAAACTGGTGAGGTAAAGTTTTACCCTGATAATTGGAAGAATACCTACAACCAGTGGTTAGAAAATATTCAAGACTGGTGTATCTCTCGACAGCTCTGGTGGGGACATCAAATCCCTGCATGGTATGGACCTAATGATGAGATTATTGTTGCTCATGATATAGCAGAAGCGCAAAAAATTGCTATTGAAAAAGGCATTGATCCAAAAAATTTACAGCAAGATAATGATGTCCTTGATACATGGTTTTCATCTGCCTTGTGGCCATTTTCGACATTAGATTGGACCCCTGAATATCCAAGCGTTTCAAATCCTGTGATTAACAAATATTTGCCTTCATCTGTTCTGGTAACAGGGTTTGACATTATTTTCTTCTGGGTAGCACGAATGGTTATGCTAACGAAATACGTTACTGGAAAAGTTCCTTTCAAACATGTGTACGTGCATGGGCTGATTCGTGATTCAGAAGGTCAGAAGATGAGTAAGTCGAAAGGTAATGTTCTTGATCCTATCGATTTAATTGATGGAATTGATCTAGACAAATTAATTGATAAAAGAACCTATGGATTAATGAATCCAAAACAGAAAGAATCAATCGCTAAACGTACTAAAAAAGAATTTCCAGATGGAATATTAGCCTATGGAACGGATGCACTAAGATTCACTTTTGCCAGCTTAGCGTCTCCAGGCCGAGATATAAAATTTGATTTGAATCGTTGTGAAGGGTATCGAAATTTTTGTAACAAGATTTGGAATGCCTCTAGGTTTGTTTTAATGAACTGTCCAGATGATGATAATGGTTTTGAACAATGTACAGATGGCTTCATGAATTTCTCTCAAGCTGACCGGTGGATCACATCAATTTTTCAAAATACATTAAAAAATAT
>JAYQUI010000095.1:0-3264 GCA_038147655.1 Nitrosomonadales bacterium | reverse complement strand
GGAACTGCGGAAACTGAAGCTGAAGAATTTAAACATATTTATAATTTGGAAACATTAGTTATCCCTCCACATCGCCAAATTACTAGAGATGATTTAATGGATAAAATTTACCGAACCTCTGATGAAAGATATAAAGCGGTAATCAATGACATCTTAGATAGAAATAAAAAATCACAACCGATACTTATCGGCACAACATCAATTGAGAGTTCAGAGTTTATTAGCAAAATATTAAATAAACATAAATTGAAACATCAAGTTCTTAATGCAAAACAACATGAAAAAGAAGCTCATATTATTGAGCAGGCCGGAAAGCCAGGGATGATTACAATTGCTACAAATATGGCTGGTAGAGGTACAGATATAGTTCTAGGTGGAAATATAGATCCTGAAATCGAACGTTTGTCTAACGAGTCAAAAAAGACAGAAGCGGTGACAAAAAAAATAAAAGCCTTAAAAGATCAATGGAAAAAAGATCATGAAGTGGTTTTGGCTGCCGGTGGCCTGCACATTATAGGTACTGAACGTCATGAATCCAGAAGAATTGATAATCAATTAAGGGGGCGTTCAGGAAGGCAAGGTGATCCTGGATCAAGCTGTTTCTATTTATCTTTGGAAGATTCATTGATGAGAATTTTTGCATCAGATCGTATTTCAAGCATCATGCAAAAATTAAACATGCCAGATAATGAGCCTATTGAGCATATTTGGGTAACTAGGTCAATTGAGAGTGCTCAGAAAAAAGTTGAAGGTAGAAACTTTGAAATTCGTAAGCAACTGCTTGAGTTTGATGAGGTGCCCAACAGTCAGAGAAAGGTAATATACGAACAACGAAATGATGTTTTAAATTCTGATGAATCTGAGGTGATGATCAAAAATATTCTTTATGAAGCGATATCAAATATCGTCTATGAGTATATTCCATTGGATAGTGTTGAGGAAATGTGGGATATCTCTGGCCTGGAAAATCGACTACAACTTGAATACAACTTAAGTATCAATATAAAGAAATGGCTTGATAAAGAACCAAATATTGAGATTGAAACAATTTCCAGCAGAATTGTTGAACAAGCACAAGGCGACTACTTTAAAAAAGAGACTATTGCTGGGAAAGAATCTGTTCGCCATTTTGAGAAGTCAATCATGCTGCAGATTATTGACCACCACTGGCGATCTCATTTAACCGCCCTTGATCACTTACGACAAGGGGTAAGTATGCGCGTTTATGGTGGTAAAGACCCAAAACAAGAATTTAAACGTGAAGCTTTTAATATGTTTGAGGTTCTTTTATCTAATATAAAAAATGAAATTGCGAAGGTTGTGATGCTGGTTGAAGTAAAAACAGAAGAGCAAACCAAAAAATTAGACCAAAAAAATCAACAAGAAGTAGATAAAGCGAGCGTGGATTCACAAAATCAAGATAATCAGACTAATCAGCAAAGAAAAATAGGTAGGAATGAGAGCTGTCCCTGCGGCAGTGGAAAAAAATATAAACATTGTCATGGCGTGTTGAGTTAATGAATAAAGAAATCATTACCCCTTGCATTGGAATTTGTTCTTATAATGCTGATGGTCTCTGTGTCGGATGCTTTAGAACGTGTGACGAGATAGTTAATTGGTTTGATATGTCTGATGATGAGAGAAAGTCTGTCATGCTTCAACTTGATAGTAGAGCAGAATCAAGTTTTGATTAATTTTTTTTTGTATTCACAAAAATCATAAATACAACAATTAGAACAATCTGGGTTTTGAGCTTTACATACGTATCGACCATGTAAAATTAATAAGTGATGAGCATCAATAAGGAATTCAGTTGGCGTGAGCCTTGTCAGTTTTTTTTCCACCTCTAAAGGTGTTTTTCCTTTAGCCAAATTAATACGATTTGCTAACCTAAAAATATGAGTATCGACTGCAATTACTGGTTGATTAAAGATGGTATTTAAAATAACATTAGCTGTTTTTCTTCCCACTCCAGGGAGAGTTTCAAGCTCTTTTCTGGACTGTGGGACCTCGCCATTAAATTCGCTTATTAGTATTGAACTTGTAAGCTGAATATTTTTAGCTTTATTTTTATATAAGCCTATAGAGTTAATTAATGATTCAATTTTATCAAGTGAAAGCTTAGAAAGTTTGAGTGGATTAGGAGCAATTTTAAAAAGTTTTGCTGTAACGCGATTGACTTGGATATCTGTGGTTTGGGCTGAAAGTATAACTGCAATAAGAAGCTCAAATGTATTTTTATAAACAAGCTCTGTTTTTGGTTCTTTGATATGATTTTTTAATGCATTAAAAATATTCCATCTTTTTTCATAATTCATTTGAGCTTATCTTTTTTGATTAACCAAGTTAAGAAATAAAATTAAGGCAGATAAGGCAATAAATGCTCCAGGAGGAAGCGCAGCTAATAAAAAACCATCCGAACTATCAAAAAGCTGAATAGTTAAAAATTCATATTTATCACCAATTAAAAAATGTACATTTTGGAATAATGTTCCATTACCCACTATTTCACGAACTGCCCCGAGAATAATTAGAACAAAGGTTAAACCGAGCCCCATAAAAAATCCATCATAAAGGGAGGGGAGGGTTGCGTTTTTTGATGCAAATGCTTCAACTCGAGCTAGGACAATACAGTTAGTAACAATTAGTGGAATAAAAATTCCTAAAGCATCATACAGGGGTTTTGATAATGCATTGATACTTAGATCAACAATTGTAACTAAGCCAGCTATTACCAGAATAAATATGGGCACACGGGCTGACTCTGGTACATAGTTTCGTATTGGAGAAATTGAAATATTAGATAACATCATTACAAAAATTGTTGCAACACCAAGTGCAAAACCATTTGTGATATTTACTGTAACAGCAAGAGTTGGACACAACCCAAGAAGCTGAACCAAGCCGGCATTCTGTTTCCATAAACCATCTTTTATTTGTTCTTTAATCATTAAACAGCTCTTTATTTTCTTTATAAAATAGTAAAGTATTCTTAACTGAATTTATTACCGCACGAGGTGTTATCGTAGCTCCTGCTTTGTAATCAAAGGTACCTTGATCTTTCTTAACCCTCCAGTCAGGATCAGCTCTATTGTTCAAGCTCATGCCATTAAAATTAAAAATCCAAGTTGATTTCTTTTGATCAATGTAATCTCCAAGGCCAGGTGTTTCTTTATGATCAATTATTCTTGATCCAATAATTTCATCATTACTGTTGATTGCAGTCAATATAGTAATATCACCACTGTATCCATCTGGTGCAAT
>JAYQUI010000094.1:0-3333 GCA_038147655.1 Nitrosomonadales bacterium | reverse complement strand
GGTTTAAGTAATGAGGCCATACAAAAATTGGAACAAATTAAACCAGAAAATATAAGACAAGCAAGTCAAATTTCCGGCATTACCCCAGCTAATATTGCTTTAATTGTGGTGTATTTGAAAAAAAACAATTTACTAAAAAATAAGAAATTAAAGGTGTAGCTTGAATTCATTAATTTCAGAGGGGCTTGATGAACTAGGATTCGAAAACGATCCTTTATTAATTGAAAAATTAGAGATTTATTTAGCAACCTTAAAAAAGTGGAATACGGTATATAACTTAACGGCCATTGATGAAGACAGTGAAATCATCGTAAAGCATTTTCTCGATAGCTTAAGTGTTAATCAGTATATACAAAATTCAGGACGGATTTTAGATGTTGGCACAGGCGCAGGTTTCCCTGGGTTGATTTTGGCACTTTTTAATCCTGAAAAATCATTTGTATTGGTGGATGGGGTTTCAAAAAAAATAAGTTTTTTACAAGAGATGATTGGTAAATTAAATCTAAAAAATGTAATAGCGGTTCACACCAAGGTTGAGAAATACAATGTAGCTGAGCAGTTTGATATCATTATTTCAAGGGCTTTTGCTGATATAAAAAAAATGACTAAACTAACAAGTCATTTAATCAGAGATGGTGGAAAGTTTATTGCAATGAAAGGACCTGATGTCATGAGCGAGTTAGATGATATAAGCTTACCATTTGTGCATCACGATATTACTGTCCCTTTTTTAAAGGGTACAAGAAAAATAATTGAGATTAAAAATTCATGACAAAAATTCTGGCAATATCTAATCAAAAAGGTGGGGTTGGTAAGACAACCACTGCAGTTAATTTATCAGCAGCTTTGGGCATGAAAGGGAAAAAGGTCTTATTAGTAGATTTAGATCCACAAGGAAATGCAACATCATCTTCAGGTCTTGAAAAAAATAAATTAGCAGATACGGCATATGATTTATTAATAAATGATAGTGAGACGAAATCAGTAATTGTAAAAACTAAATTTTATGATGTTATTCCCGCCAATCAAAATTTAGCAGCCGCTGAATTGGAGTTGGTAGGGGTCAAAAATCGTGAAGCACAATTGAAAAATAAACTTCATCAAAATAACCAATACGATTATATTTTGTTAGATTGCCCTCCATCATTAGGGTTGATTACTATTAATGCATTAACCGCTGCACATTCAGTTTTAATTCCTATGCAATGTGAATATTTTGCATTAGAGGGACTGACTGACTTAGTAAACACAATAAAAAAAATAAAAAAACAAATTAATACAGAAATTCAAATTGAAGGTTTGCTGAGAACTATTTATGATCGAAGAAATAAATTAACTAAAGAAGTATCTGATCAATTATCTGCTTATTTCCCAAACAAAGTCTACAAAACAATTGTTCCTCGAAATGTGAGGATTGCTGAAGCTCCAAGTCACGGAAAATCCGCTATACAGTTTGATAAACGTTCAAAAGGAGCGAAGGCATATTTAGAGTTAGCTGAAGAAATTATTGAGAAAGAAGGAAGGGTTTAATTATGTCAAAAGAAAAAAGATTGGGCAGAGGTCTAAGTGCTCTATTTGAATCAGAAATTGAAGAGGATCAGGTTCAAGAAAAACCCTTAAAAGGAGAAATGATCGAAAATGTTTCGGTGGATCAATTAAGCCCTGGGCAGTATCAGCCAAGGAAAAGATTTGATGAAGAATCTCTTCAAGAATTAGCTGATTCAATAATCGAACAAGGTTTGATGCAGCCCATTATTGTTCGTAAATCAGATAATAATTTCGAGATTATTGCAGGTGAAAGAAGATGGCGTGCAGCTAAATTGGCAAAGTTAGATACTATCCCTGTAATTGTCCGCGATATTAATGATCGAACAGCATCTATTATCGCCTTGATAGAAAATATGCAAAGGGTAGATTTATCTTCTATTGAGGAAGCTGAAGGAATAAAAAAAATGATTGATGAGTTTGGCATGACTCATGAAGAAGCTTCAGATGCAGTAGGAAAGTCAAGATCAGCTGTGTCAAACTTGCTTAGGCTGCTCCAATTGACCGATTTTGTAAAAGATAAACTTAATGCAGGTGATATTGACATGGGTCATGCAAGGGCATTAATTTCTTTATCTGCCGACCAACAAAATATGGTGTGTCAAAAAATCATTAATGAAAAGTTATCGGTTCGTAAAGTTGAAGAGTTGATTCAATCTGGAATTACGAAGGTAAACAATAAAAAAATATCGAAAGTTAACAATAAAAATAATGACATTGAAATACTTCAAAAAGATTTTTCAGATAGATTAGGGTTTCCAGTTACTATTGAGAATAAAAATAATAATTCAGGTTTGATAAAGATTAAATATCGTAATTTAGATGAATTAGATATTCTCTTAAATAAACTAAAATTAAATCAATCATAAAGCCTTGACTTGTTCTTAATTTCCATTCAAAATTCAGTGTTTTTGTAAGGAACGTTTTCAGTGAGAATATGAATTTAGATTTATTCACTGCAAAACTCGGAGGCTTACCTCAACAATTAAAGAATATGGTGTTGCGACAATTTATTGTAGCTACCATTTTATTTTTGTTGCTAGTCATAAACTATTCAATGGCGCTTGGTATGTCACTTTTGATTGGTTTTGGATCAGTCATAGGCGGCTTTTTATTGTCCCTCCCCATTGCAAAAATAAATATTAAGGGACAGCCAGGATCAGCAGTTGTGATTAATTTGATTAAAGCTGAGTTGGTTAAATTGTTGTTCATAATTGTAACGTTATGGATAGCTTTTAAGTTTTATGATGATATTCAGCCATTTGGATTAGTGTTAGGTTTAGCGATTTCTGCACTGATGACAGGATTGGCAATATCAAAGTTAGATAAAAATTAATTGAGAAATAAGTATGGCAGACTCCTATAGTTCACCAAACGAATACATAGGTCATCATTTAGCATTTAATGAATTACAAATTGGCGATACGCCTTTCTGGACACTTAATTTAGATTCAGTTGTTGTGTCTATTATTCTCGGTATTCTAACAATGGGTTTCATCTGGTGGTTTGCCAGGAAAGCAACCTCTGATGTTCCAACAAAAACACAAGCATTCGTTGAGCTCATCTTTTCTTTTATAGATAACCAAGTCAAAGCAAGCTTTCATGGTGATCGACACAGCTTTGTTGCTCCGGCGGCAATGACTGTATTTTTATGGATATTTATGATGAATGCGATGGACTTTTTGCCTATCGATATCATGGCCACTATTTTAGGGTGGTTTGGTATTCATGAATGGAGAAATGTTCCAACTTCGGATATTAATACGACTTTTGCGTTAGCATTAGGTG
>JAYQUI010000093.1:0-3336 GCA_038147655.1 Nitrosomonadales bacterium | reverse complement strand
GGTACGATTTAAGTCGACTTGTTTTCGAGAAACTAATGTGCTTCTCTTGGGTCGAATCAATACATCTTTATAATCTAATTTTACTTCTGTTTCTAAACGCATTTATTTACTCAATTTGTTTGAAAATGCCTTTTCAATCAAAGCTACAAATAAAAATAAATAAAAATGAAAAATATTTGGAACTAATTGACAATTGGGTCATTCAAAATATAAGAAAGCGATATTAAGAGGTGCAAACAATGGAGAAAAAAATGAAATTAGTTGAAAAATTTGTCCTTGCAACTGTTGTTATTGCTTTAGGAGCACTTTTTTTCATTGATGCACCTTCTACCCCAAAATTAATAGAAGAAGTATCAACCCAAACCGTAGAAGAATATTCAACTACTGTGGATGCCAATGCTGAAGCCCTTTCCTTGGTTAGTCAACATGAGGATGATGAATTAGTTGATTCATATAATCCTGTAGCAGAAGCAGTAGTTGAAACAATTATTGAACCAGTTCCTTCGTTTAATGAGGCCTTTTTGTTGGCAAGGAAAACCTTAGGTCCTGGTCAAGAATTTGAATGGAATGGTCGTTTATATACTACCAATTATGATTATGAAATCAAACTCGAACAGGTTGATTTAGACATCATTGTTGTCGAGCAACCCTACCCATTCGAAGAAGATAAATCGATCGATAACTCAGTTCTACCTCTGAAGTATGATGATCGTGAGCTAAGCGAAGACACTAGCGATAAAGACTTAGCTTTGAATACCAACTAGAATATAGTTCATTGTTACCTCGTAGTAAAAAAGGCGTCGGTCGAAAGGCGCCTTTTTTATTTCTCAATAGGAGCAGCAGTTCGATGCAGTACGTAATTGACAATCGTTTCAGCAATATTAATATTGGTAGCTGATTCTAATCCTTGAAAACCAGGAGCTGAATTCACCTCACAAATTTTATAACCTTCCTCATCTATTAAGAGATCAACCCCTGCAATATCTAAATGCAGTAATTTTGAGCTCTCTAGAGCTAAATATTCCGCATCATAATCTACTTCAAAATTGGTAGGGACTGCTCCTCTAGATACATTTGCACGAAAATCACCATCTTTGGATTCTCGTTTCATCGCCCCCACTACTTTTCCTCCAACGACAAAGACGCGGATATCCGTTCCAGCTTGAGCTGCAACAAATTCTTGAATAATTAAATTCATGCGAGGATTGATTTCAGAAATCATATCTAATAATTGCTGTAGGTTTGATTCATCTTTGGCTAAATAAACGCCCTTTCCATGGGTTCCTGATAACGTTTTCACTACAACTGGAAAACCAATACGACGCTTAATATAATCGATACTTACAGGGTCTTTGGCTAACAAGGTTTTTGGAATCGGAATATTTTGTTGAGCTAAAATCTGCATCGAAAAGAGCTTATCTTTGGCATTTTCAATGGAATCCGATCCATTGATTATTAAAACACCCATTTTTTCTAGGTGTCGAATGACAGATTTTTGATAATAATTCATCGAGCTGCCTAATCGAGGAATGACAAAATCGGGTAAGGCTGCATATTCATTGTTAACCAAAATAGATTTACGGTCCTCACGATTGACAAAAATATCAATATTGGATGGATTGATATAGAAAACACGGATATTACGTTTTTTAAATTCCATGATGAGTCTTTTGGATTCATAAGACTCAGTCACATTATTTGAAAAAATCCAACCTTTCATAAAATCTCCTATAAAAATTTCGTGATATTATTGAAAAAAGTGAGATTGTAAAAGAAGTTTTTGAGGGACAAGCTCACCCTAAAAATAAGATGAGCTTGTTGTTGTGTTTTCTAGTCTCTATCAACTAAAATGTAATAGATTGCCAGCGCAAATAGGAGCAGGTCTAATCGTGCTTTTACAAAACCCTGAGGAAGATTTACCATGAATAAGGCTACGCCCATAATAGGTAAAAGCATGAAACCTGCAAGTCGACTTAACGAATCCTTGTAGTGTCCCATAATTAATAACACGGCACCACCACATTCTAATAAACCAACTAATTTTCCTACCGCTGTCGATACTCCAAACCATTCCAATGGATTTGGAGATATAAGCTTTGCATACCCGTGGTATAAGAAAATTGAAGCAATGACTAAACGTACCAATAGTTTTCCTAAACCCTGATACTTATCATAGCAACTGCAATTTAAAATTTTATTTAACATTACCTCTCCTTTATTTCACTTTTTTAAGTGAAACCTTTAAAAGTACATAAATTTTTGAAACTTGTCTATAAATCTTCTACAATTCTTCAAAAATATTTTCGAGTGGTTTGCGGACTTTTGAGCGGTGCTGATGATAATCTTCCTCTGAACGAAATCCTACTGGAACCAGAACGGTTGAGGTTAAATTACGATTTTCAAGTCCAAGGATTTTATCATATTGAGCAGAACGAAATCCTTCAAAAGGACAAGCATCAATGCGTTTATCTGCACAAGCAACCAGCAAATGGGTCATGGCGATATAGCATTGTTTTTTCATCCATTGCAGCAAATCTTCTTCTTTTCGACTTCCCAAATCAGTTTTAGCAATAGCTCCATATGCTAAAATTTTAGCTTTAGATTGAAGGGTTTTTGTAATCCCCTGTTCTTTATCCTGCTTGCGATATTCTTCCATCAAGCTGGTGAATTCGTCAATATGATCATTGCTCACTGTTTTATAACTGCAAAAAACAAATAAATGAGAACAATCCTTGACCTGAGATTGAAGATAGGATTCTTTATACAATTTCTTTTTTATTTCAGGATCAGTAACGATTAAGACTTTAAATAATTGAAATCCATAGGAAGAAGGTGCTAAGCGGATTGCTTCTTTCAAATCTGCCAAATCTTGATCTGAGATTTTTTGGGTGCTATCAAATTTCTTAGTAGCATATCGCCATCGCATACTGTCTAGAATACTCATTAGGATGATCCTTTCAAGATAATGACAACAATAGCTGTAATTAGCATGATAGAAATCAAAGTTCCCACGACTAATTTTAAGATATTCTTCTCTGAGATTTCATGCAATTTCATTGCAAAGACTCATTCATCCACTCTAAGTACTTAGAATCAACCTTAGAAGTCTCAATGGTAACAATTTCAGGAATTTCATAATTATGTAACTGACGAATGGTTTCATACACTGCTTCTTCATGACGCTTGTCGGTTTTGATTAAGAGGATTACTTCTCGAGATTCGGTAATTCTACCTTCCATCATAAACTTGGAACGAACACGAGGAATCATAGTTACACAAGCAACCTTTTTTTCTTTTAAAAGCGTATTTGTCAACACTTTCATTGCTTTATGGCTA
>JAYQUI010000092.1:0-3600 GCA_038147655.1 Nitrosomonadales bacterium | reverse complement strand
TACCCTTGGTTGATCTACTTGAGTTAACATCAATTGATACTAATGCTTCCGTATGATCAATGACGATTACTCCGCCTGATGGAAGCTGAACTTCTCTTAAGAATGCAGACTCAATTTGATTTTCAATATTAAATTTTGAAAAGAGGGCGGTGCTTCCTTCATACAATTGGATGCGATCTGCATAATCAGGCATCACATGGTTCATGAATTGAGATGCTTGTTCATAGATATCTTGATTATCTATTAAGATTTCTTCTATGTCCGTATTGAAGTAATCTCTAATAGCCCTTATGACAAGATTGCTTTCTTGATAAATCAAAAAAGGGGCCTCTTGTTGATCTGACGCTCCTTGAATGGCTTCAGATAATTGTGTTAGGTAATCAAGATCCCACTGAATTTCTTCAACACTAGCACCGATACCAGCGGTGCGACCAATCACACTCATCCCTTTTTTTACTTTTAATTGGGAAAGCACTTCCTTGAAGTTGGTTCTCTCATCTCCTTCAATCCTTCTAGAAATTCCTCCGCTCTCAGAACTATTAGGCATTAAAACAATATATCTGCCGGCAAGAGATAGAAATGTTGTTAGGGCAGCGCCTTTGTTGCCGCGTTCCTCTTTAGAAACCTGCACAATCACTTCTTGTGCTTCATTAATTACATCAGCAATGGATAAGTTTTTTTTGCGAGATTTTTTCGAATAAAATTCTTTTGAGATTTCTTTAAAAGGAAGGAAACCATGGCGATCTACACCATAATTTACGAAAGCTGCTTCAAGTGAAGGCTCAACCCTGGTAATTGTGCCCTTATAGATATTGCTCTTTCTTTGTTCCCTAGTGCTTCTTTCATAGTCTAGGTCTTCAATGGTAGAGTCGTTGATGATTGCTACACGTATTTCTTCAGATTGAGTTGCATTAAATAGCATCCTCTTCATTATCATATTTCCTTATAGATAAGAAGATTCAGATAGGAATATTTCTAAGCTTTTTAAATTTTTATTGAAAAGCTTAATTAAAATTCTAATATCAAAAATCTTATTTAAAAATTGCAACTCTTAACATCTATTCGTAAATGGGGTTACAATCTTTCATGTTCAAAAAAATTCTTTAAAATCAACCATTTTGATTTAAAGACTACATCAAGAGTATAGGGTAAAACGGATAAAAAGAAAACAATTAGATGCAGAATAAGCAAATTCAATATATTGATATAGATGAGTCATCTGAAGACCAACGGATTGATAATTTTTTATTTAAAACATTTAAAGATGTTCCAAAAAATCATATATTCAAAATTATCCGCAATGGTGAGGTAAGGGTAAATAAGAAAAGAGTAAAAACCCTTTATAAGTTAAAAATTAATGACGTCGTCAGAATTCCTCCGATTGAATTTATTGAAAAAAAAGAAAAAAAACCTTCCGATAACTTTAAACCACATATTATTTTTGAAGATGAATGGCTGTTGGTGGTTAATAAGCCAAGCGGCCTGGCTGTGCATGGAGGGAGCGGGATTGATTTTGGCTTAATTGAGCACATGAGGCATATAAAGCCTGAATATAAGTTTTTAGAGTTAGTGCATCGCATAGATAAAAATACTTCCGGTGTTATTGTGATAGCTAAAAAAAGATCCGCTCTAAGATCAATGCAAGAACTTTTTCGTAATAAAAAAATTAAAAAAAATTATCTTGTGGGAGTCAAAGGTAATTGGGATTCCAAAAAGAAAGAAGTGAGTCTTCGATTGGAAAAAAAACAAACACCTGAGGGTCATCATGTGAATGTCGTAGAAGATCCTCTGAAGGGAAAATTATCCAAATCAATTTTCTATCTTGTTAAACAAATGCACCATAAAACATTATTATCTGCACAAATAATAACTGGTAGAACGCACCAAATTCGGGTTCAGCTTGCTTTCTTGGGATTTCCTGTGCTAGGTGATGACAAGTACGGTGACTTTGCACTTAATAAAAAATTACACTCGAGTGGTTTAAAAAGAATGTTTCTTCATGCTCATAAGTTATCCTTTTTTCATCCATTTACTGAGGAAAAAGTCGAACTTACTGCTGACTTACCAATAGAGCTTGGGAAATTTTTTGATGAATAAATTAATAATTTTTGATTGGGATGGAACAATCGTTGATAGTACATCACATATCGTTCAATCAATTAATAAGGCATGTTACACGTTATACAAACAAACTTTTGAGGAAAAAAAGATTAAGTCAGTCATTGGGCTAAGTCTTCCAATTGCTTTTAAAAATCTAACAGGTTTGGAATCTCAAACAGAATTTAATGAGTTTACTGATTTGTATAAAAAACTTTATATCATCGAGCGACCAAGACCATTTGATGGCGTGGTTTTAGGTCTTGATCGCTTAAAAAAAAATAACTTTACTTTGGCTGTTGCTACCGGGAAAAGTCGACGTGGACTAGATAATGATTTTATAGCTTATGATTTAGGGAAGTATTTTAGCGACTCAAAAACTGCAGATGAATGTTTTTCTAAGCCTCATCCCCAGATGATTGAAGAGATATACACAAATCTAATGTTTGATCGCACATCCGTTACAATGGTGGGAGATTCACTAATGGACCAAAATATGGCGAAGAATGCCCATGTTAACTATGTTGGAGTAAATTATGGTGCAAGTTCACTGGGGGATTTTGATAATTATGGAAATTTCTTTGCTGACTCTCCCATGCTTTTATTTGACTGGTTATTAAATAATGCCTGAGTCAATTATTTTTGAAAAAAACAACATTATGAATTCAGCCACAAAGGCTGTTAAATCATATGTAAATAATGAAACATCAATATTTGTTGTTTATTTTGAAGGTGAATTTCATGCCTACATCAACCAGTGTCAACATTTACCAGTTGAGCTTGATTGGGATGAGGCACATTATTTCGATGAAACAGAAAAATTTTTGATTTGTGCAACTCATGGAGCTGTCTATGATCCAAAAACTGGCCATTGTCTTTCCGGGCCATGCAAGTCAAAATACCTAAAAAAATTAGAGGTTATTGAGAGAAATCATAAAATTGAGGTAATTTACGATGACAGTAAAAAATAAAGATCAAGAAGTTAAAGACCAGGCGCTGAATACGTTACTAAATAATATCTTCATTGAAAATAGAAGAAATCGCAGATGGAGTAATTTTTTTAAAATTGTTACCTTCTTATATCTTTTTATCCTTCTCTTTATATTCATTGGTAAACCTGGTGATCAGGTGAATACGTCGGGAGATTTTACAGCCCTGGTCAAGCTAAATGGCATAATCTCTTCAGAATCTGAGATTAATGCGGAGGATGCAATAAAAAGCTTACAAAAGGCAATGAAAAATGATGGTACAAAAGGACTTATTGTAAGTATTAACAGCCCTGGTGGAAGTCCTGTCCAGTCTGCAATGATTAATGATGAAATTAAACGCCTTAAATTGATTTACCCTGAAAAGCCGATTAAGGTGGTTGTTGAAGATGTTTGTGCCTCAGGAGGATATTTCATCGCAGTTGCGGCAGATGATATTTATGCAAATAAATCAAGCATAGTTGGCTCGATTGGGGTCTTGATGAATGGTTTTGGCTTTGATCAGGCCATTGAGAAG
>JAYQUI010000091.1:0-3836 GCA_038147655.1 Nitrosomonadales bacterium | reverse complement strand
GGCTAGTGTAGCCTGTATCAATAATGGCCGAATTAACGCCTGCCCTGACAGCGGTTTTTGAGGCTTGCTCTAGAATGATTGAGTTATACAGAACAAAGCCAAAAGAAATGATGCCGAAGGTAATAAGAATAAGCAGGGTGCTTAATAATGCAAATTCAACAATGGCAGCGCCTTCACTATGTTTTTTAAATTGTATAAATCTTAATCTTTTCATTAGAGGCTATCCTTCACCATGATCATGGTTGGACCTAAAATAATGATGAGCAAGGTCGGAAACATAAAGGTCACAAGCGGTATGAGCATTTTAGTGGCAACCTTGGCAGCCTTTTCTTCAGCCACTTGTAATCGTTTAACACGTAAAATTTCAGCCTGTGTTCTAAGCGCCTCACCCAAGCTGGTTCCCGTTTTTTGCACTTGAGAAAAGATATTTAGGATTGCAGTTAAATCATCATCCTGAACGCGAATACTAAGATGTTTAAGTGATTCATCACGACTTGCACCGGAGTTGATTTCTAACATGGTGATCTGCAGCTCTTCTGCAAAACAAGGTGCTGTTCGAACCAATTCTTTCGTAACACGATACAAAGCAGCATCCATACCCATACCGGCCTCTGCACAAATAACGAGTAGATCTAAAAAATCGGGCAATGCGCGACGTATAGCAGCTTTCCTGCTTTCAATTCTTTTGGTAATAAATATTTCTGGTAAGAAATAACCTAATGAGGCAAGACCGATTAGAATGAGCAACTCCATGGGTAGTGAAAGCTCAAGATGCAATACTAAAAGACTTAAATACCCAAGAGCAGGTAGGCCAAGAAAGAGCAATGTCTTGATGGCGTAAAACATTTTGATGTGACTATTTTTTCTGAAACCTGCCTGTAAAAAGCGAAGACGAAGTTGTGAGGTTTCCCAATTCTTTTCAGGCACTGAAAGTTGTGTCAGCACAGAAAAAAGTTTTTTCCAGTTATTTTGTGCAAGATCTGTGACGTTATTGTAGAGCTCAGCATTGCCAACACGAACCGGTTGTTCAATTCGATTAAGTATCTTTTTGAGATTGCGATTCTTAATGTAGGAGCGACAAAATTCAAAGAAGACGATGAAAAAGATAAAGTTAACGGCCGCTATGAGATAAATTTGATAACGTTCCATTACACATCCACCTTGGCAATTTTTTTCGCCCATAGGTAACCGACAATGATTGCAAACACTGATATTTTTAGCATGACAATACCTTGCTCTTCTTCCCATAATTTACTGATGTAATTAGGGTTAATAAAAAAGAAAGCTACACCAATGACAACGGGCAGGGCACTAAGGATAATGGCAGAAAGCCTTCCTTCAGCACTTAAGGCTTTAACCTTACCATCAAGCTTAAATCGATCACGCATGGTTTTACTGATACCTGATAATAACTCTGACAAGTTACCCCCTGATTCTCTTTGAATCATGAGGGAGGTAATAAAAAAGTTGAGCTCTTCACTTCTCACACGAAAGCCTAAATTAGCCATACTCTCTTTAAAATCAAGACCAAAATTAATTTCATCAAAGGCTTGTCTAAATTCTGACGCAATTGGCTCAGGGCTATCATTAGCTGCTTGACCGATAGCAGCAACTAAACCATTACCTGATCGTAAGGCACGGCCAATGTAATCAAGGCTGTCAGGTAAGCGGGTGTTAAATTTTTTGATCCGAGCGGATTCTTTTATTTGTAAATAGAGAACAGGTACGATCAACGAGAGAGCACATCCACCCAACACAAAAAACCATGGGTGCTTGAGGTAAATTAATAGGCTTAATGATGATAAAAATAATAAAATCATCACGGTTAGAATGTCTTGAATGGAAGTTTTAACTCCAGATCGAACAATGAGGGTTTCGACCATTTGCACCCATAACCAATTTTTACCTTTAAGGTAAAGACTTAATGGACTGTTGGCTGTGCGGTTTTTTAACAGCCCACCTAGATAGCCTTCGCCATCTCTGACTTTACGTATCTCTTTGATATTTCTGGATAAATTTTTAGCTCGTTCAGAGAAAAATTTAGCATGAATCATCCAGGCAATTTGAATTATCACAAAGATGACGACAAAGATGATGGGAATCAGTATGTATTCGCTCATGATTCACCCATCTTTTCATTAAATAAATTTTCATCGTACTTAATGCCATAGGATTGTAATTTTGAAACTAAATGAGGCCTTACACCGGTTGCTTCAAATTGACCAATGACATTGCCATTTTCATCAGTAGAAGTTCGATTAAATCGATAGATTTCTTGTGATGTAATGACATCACCCTCCATCCCGGTGATTTCGTGAATGCTCACCAGTTTTCGAGTGCCGTCATTTAAACGTGACACTTGTACGATGACATTCACAGCGCTGGAAATTTGTTGACGCATGCTTTTAGCGGTTTGATTCACACCCCCTAATGTCATTAAATTCTCCATTCTAGATAGAGCCTCTCTTGGGTTATTGGCGTGAATCGTACTCAAAGATCCCTCATGACCTGTATTCATAGCCTGTAACATATCAATAATCTCTTCGCCACGGATCTCGCCTAAAACAACACGATCAGGACGCATCCTTAAGCAGTTTTTAACGCACGCCCTAAAGGTGACTTCGCCTTTTCCTTCGATGTTAGGTGGTCTGCTTTCTAGTCGTATCACATGCTCTTGTTGCATTTGCAGTTCAGCGGTATCTTCAATCGTGATCACACGCTCATCAGTAGGGATATAACCCGACAAAATATTCAAAAGGGTTGTCTTACCTGAACCTGTACCACCTGAAATGATGATGTTGGTTTTGGCCTTAACCAGGCCTGATAAAAATTCAGCCATCGCCTTGGTGAGTGTATTTTTTTTAATTAAGTCATCCATCTGCAGGGGCACCACTGAAAACTTACGAATCGAGATCGCTGGGCCATCAATGGCAATGGGTGGAATAATGGCGTTAAAGCGCGACCCATCCTCTAACCTTGCGTCCACCATGGGTGTGAGTTCATCAACACGTCTTCCCACCCTTGAGACAATTTTATTAATGATTTTTAGAAGGTGCTGATCATCACTGAAACGTTCATCAGTGAGGATGATTTTTCCTTTTTTTTCAACATAAATTTGGTCACTACGATTGACCATAATTTCAGAAATTTCAGGATCTGATAATAGATGTTCAAGTGGACCGAGCCCTAAGATATCATCTTGTATATCTTTGGATAATTGATCTCGCTCAGCATCATTAATAGCAAACTGGTATTTTTCACAAAGGCTATTGACCAAATCTTTGATTGCACGCCTGACACTCGAATCATCTTTAACGGTTTGAACAGCCTTTAAGTTAAGCTCATTGATGATTTCAGTAAAAAGTTTATTTTTGATCTGGTAGAACTGTTCTTTCGTTTCATCTTTAGCCTTAGGTTCGGACTTTTTATTTTTTTCAACTTGTTTTGTCTCTTCAACAAGTGGCGCCTCAACCACCATTTCAGGTGTTTTTAGATCTTGTTCAGATTCATGTTTGATTTTGAAATTCCACATAGCATCACCTTTAATCTTCCTTTTATAAAAGTGGAATGAATTCCCTAAACGTTATTTTTAAATTAATTTAATTTGGTTCTAAAAAAGTGTCGCCAAATGGGTTTTTGCGCAGGCTCATGGTCATGATTACCTAACCATCGATGAGAGAATTCAATGATTTTTTTGGATAACTTATTACCTGAATTAATCTTAATCGCTGCTTTTGATTGGATTAATGATTCTTTAATGATGTCGTTGTCATAGGGTACAAAAAGATCAACTTTTTTATCCAGCGCAACTTCAATATCACCGGTTGATATATCAT
>JAYQUI010000090.1:0-4023 GCA_038147655.1 Nitrosomonadales bacterium | reverse complement strand
ACAGGCTCACAATTTAAGTTTTTGCAGTTAATTGATATTGCTGCAGTGGACTATTCCCAATATCCACAAAAACTTTTCGATAATAATCGTTACGCTGTGGTTTACCATTTATTATCTATAAAAAACAACCAACGTTTACGAGTCAGGGCGTTTGTTGAGGATAATGATTTTCCTGTTATAGAGACGGCCACAACTGTTTATGCCAATGCGGATTGGTATGAGCGTGAAGCCTTTGATTTGTTTGGAGTCATGTTTTTAAATCACCCAGACCTTCGTAGAATATTGACTGATTATGGGTTTATTGGACATCCATTTAGAAAAGACTTTCCAATGATTGGCAATGTTGAGATGCGTTACGATCCGGAACAAAAAAGAGTAATTTACCAACCAGTCACAATAGAATCGCGTAACAATGTCCCTCGCGTTATTGATGAGGAGGGGTTCCGTAATGGCTGAAATTAAAAATTACACAATGAACTTTGGCCCTCAACACCCAGCAGCGCATGGAGTGCTCAGGCTTGTTTTGGAGTTGGATGGGGAGGTCATTCAAAGGGCTGATCCTCATATTGGTTTATTACATCGAGCGACAGAGAAGCTTGTTGAAAATCGTACATACATTCAATCAATTCCTTACATGGATCGATTAGATTATGTGTCCATGATGATGAATGAGCATGCTTACGTTATGGCAATTGAAAAAATGTTAAATCTAAAGGTTCCTGTTCGTGCTCAATACATCAGAGTGTTGTTTGATGAGATTACAAGGTTGTTGAATCATTTATTGTGGCTTGGCTGTCATGCGCTCGATGTTGGAGCAATGTCTGTTTTCTTATACACCTTCAGAGAGCGTGAAGATTTATTTGATTGTTACGAAGCTGTCTCTGGAGCAAGAATGCATGCTGCCTATTATCGTCCGGGCGGTGTCTACAGAGATTTACCAGATCATATGCCGCAGTATCAAAACACACGTTTTTCAAGACCCTCTGAGACACATAAGTTAAATGAAAATCGGCAAGGGTCTCTGCTTGATTTTATTGAGGATTTTGCCACACGCTTTCCTGGATACATTGATGAGTATGAAACACTTCTAACGGATAATCGTATTTGGAAACAAAGAACTGTTGGTATCGGCGTGGTATCTCCTGAGCGTGCAATTGAACTTGGTTTTACAGGTCCTATGTTAAGAGGTTCTGGAATCGAGTGGGATTTGAGAAAAAAACAACCATATGAAGTTTACGATAAATTAGATTTTGATATCCCTGTTGGAGTTGAGGGCGATTGTTATGATCGCTACCTGGTTCGAATTGAAGAAATGAGACAGTCTGTTCACCTTATAAAACAGTGCACAAAATGGCTTAGAGAGAATTCAGGCCCAGTTATTTCTGATAATCAAAAATTTGCACCACCAAAACGTACAGACATGAAAGAAGATATGGAGTCTATGATTCATCATTTTAAATTGTTCACTGAGGGGTTTCATCTGCCGAAGGGAGAGGCTTATGCCGCGGTAGAGCATCCCAAGGGAGAGTTTGGAATTTACATGGTTTCTGATGGAGCAAATAAACCATACCGTTTAAAAATTAGAGCACCAGGCTTCGCACACCTTGCGTCTTTAGATGAGATGACTAAAGGGCACATGATTTCTGACCTGGTAGCAATTATTGGGACTCAAGATATTGTATTTGGGGAAATTGATCGTTAGGCATGAATTTAAAATTAAAAAAGTTAATCGATAAAGAATTAAAAAAATATCCATCCGATAAAAAACAGTCGGCTGTTATTGCTGCTCTTGCAATCATGCAAAATGATAGAGGATGGCTTTCTAAAGAGGATATAAGCGAGGTGGCATTATATTTAGATATGCCTGAAATTGCTGTTCTTGAGGTCGCTACTTTTTATAATATGTTTGATTTAAAGTCAGTTGGCAAATACAAGTTATCGATATGCACTAACATTTCTTGTATGTTAAGAGATGCCGACCATATTGTGAACCATTTAAAAGAAAAATTACAAATTGATTTCAATGAAGTCACAAAGGACGGCAAATTCTGTTTAAAAGAAAGTGAGTGTATGGGTGCGTGTGGAGGAGCTCCATTATTAACCGTTAATAATCAAAAGATGCATGAGAATTTAAACATTGATAAAGTTGATCAGCTATTAAAAGAACTTAAATAATGAATGATGTAATAGATAAAAATAATCAGTTAGAAAATAATAACAAGCAGTTATTTAATATCTGCTTGCGAACCACATCTCTTAAAAACCCAGGCTCGATAAAAACATATCAATCCATTGGTGGCTACGAACAAATTAAGAGAATTTTAAAAAATAAAACTGACCCTCAACAACTAATTGATGAAATAAAAATTTCAGGCTTAAGGGGGAGAGGTGGAGCTGGTTTCCCGACAGGAATTAAATGGTCATTCATGCCCAGAGATTACAATGGTACGAAATATATTGTTTGTAACAGTGATGAGGGAGAGCCAGGTACATTTAAGGATAGGGACATCATTCGCTACAACCCCCATCAACTAATCGAGGGAATGATGATCGGTGCTTATATTATGAATGCGCAGGTAGGTTTTAACTATATTCACGGCGAGATCTGGGAAGACTATGTATCTTTCGAAAAAGCAATCGAAGATGCTCGTAAAGCGGGTTTCTTAGGAAAAAATATACTAGACTCAGGGTTTGATTTTGAGTTGCACGCTATTCACGGTTATGGTGCTTATATCTGTGGCGAGGAAACTGCTTTAATTGAATCTATTGAAGGTAAGAAAGGCCAACCACGCCATAAGCCGCCATTTCCTGCAACCTATGGAATCTATGGTAAGCCAACGAATGTAAATAATACAGAAACATATGCTTCAATCCCATGGATTATTGAGCATGGCGGTCAAGAATTTATGAATCAGGGTGTTCCAAATTCTGGTGGAACCAAAATCTTCTCAGTGTCTGGTCATGTAGAAAAGCCTGGTAATTATGAGATCCAGTTAGGAATGCCATTTAGGCAATTACTTGCTGAAGCTGGCGGAGTATGGAAAAACAAACAACTTAAAGCAGTTATTCCTGGAGGACCATCAACACCGGTAGTGCCAGCCGACATCATTATGGATGCGACGCTTGATTATGATGGACTTGTTCAAATCGGATCCAGTGTTGGGGCCGGTTCGATGATTATCATGGATGAAAGCACTTGTATGGTTCAGACCCTAAGGAGGCTATCTTACTTCTTTTACGAGGAGTCGTGTGGTCAGTGCACGCCATGTAGAGAGGGAACAGGATGGGTGTATCGCATTATTGATCGAATTTTTAAAGGACAAGCCACATTAGCCGACCTTGATCTTCTTACGGATGTAAGTACAAAAATTTCTGGAAGAACTATTTGTGCACTAGGCGATGCTGCTGCAATCCCAGTACTCAGTTTTATTAAACATTTTAGAAATGAATTTGAAGAATTTATTAAAAAAGGTAAATCTACGAATTAATTATCATGGTAAAAATTAAAATTAACGGTAAAACAATTAAAGTATCTGAAAAAAAGACTATCATTCAGGTGGCTGACGAAAATGGAATAGATATCCCGAGATTTTGTTACCATAAAAAACTTAGCATTGCCTCGAATTGTCGAATGTGTCTGGTAGAGGTAAAGAATATTCCTAAATCACTTCCTGCATGCGCAACTTTTGTTAATGACGGAATGGAAATATTTACAAATTCTAAACAAACAAAAGACTGTCAACAAAGTGTGATGGAATTTTTACTCATCAATCACCCATTAGATTGCCCAATCTGCGATCAAGGAGGTGAGTGCGACCTTCAAGATACGGCAATGGCTTATGGTAGCCCAAAATCAAGGTATCAAGAAGAAAAGCGTGTAGTTCTTAACAAAAATCTCGGCCCCTTAGTGTCAACAGATTTAAATCGATGCATTCAATGTTCCCGGTGTGTCCGCTTCTTGAAAGAGGGTAGGGGAGTGGGCGAGGTGGGGTGAGGGGGGGGGGGGGGGGGGGGGGGGGGGGG
>JAYQUI010000089.1:0-4153 GCA_038147655.1 Nitrosomonadales bacterium | reverse complement strand
ATCAAGACATGATATTTTTATTAGTGTTGCCGCTGTTTCAGATTACAAAGCAGATCATGTTTTTCCAGGCAAAATCAAAAAAGATCAAAATATCCTTAACTTAAAATTAATTAAAACAAGTGATATCTTAAAGTCGACAAAAAAATTATTTCCAAATCTTTTTTGTGTTGGATTTGCGGCCGAAAGTAATAATTTAATTAACTATGCTAAACAAAAATTAGTAGAAAAAAACCTAGATATGATCATTGCCAATGAGCTTCAAAAAACTATGGGTGAAGATACAGCCGAAGTTATTATTCTAGATAAGAAACAAGAAAAAATTCTACCCAAAATGGAAAAAAAACTTTTAGCGAATAGTATTCTTACTGAAATTTACGACAGGTTTAAAACCAATGAAAATTAATGTAGATATAAAAATTATCAATGGAATCATGAAAGAACATCTGCCAGATTATGGATCCATAGGCTCTGCTGGCTTGGATTTGAGGGCCTGCATCAACGAGGAAATGACAATTAAACCCGGAGAGACAGCTTTAATTCCAACCGGGTTTGCAATGTTCTTAAAAAATCCTGATTATGCTGCATGTATTTTGCCAAGATCAGGCTTAGGCCACAAACATGGTATAGTTCTCGGAAATCTAGTAGGTTTGATTGATTCCGATTATCAGGGTGAATTAATGGTGTCATGTTGGAACAGATCTACTGAAAATTTCACCATTAAACCTCTTGATCGGATCGCTCAAATGATCATTGTTCCTGTCATGCAGGCTAATTTAAATATAGTGGAAGATTTTGAGGCAACGGACAGAGGTTCGGGAGGCTTTGGAAGCACTGGAAAGAACTAAAAAACACTTGGTTTTAGGCCCATTTTATGGTTTAATAATCGTCTTTCAAAATTAAGTTAAGAGTTTTATTATGGCAAAAGAATGTCAAGTTACAGGCAAGAAACCAGTAAGCGGAAACAACGTTTCGCATGCAAATAACAGAACTAAGCGTCGTTTTATGCCAAACCTACAAAATAAAAAGTTTTGGGTTGAAAGTGAAAATCGTTGGGTTTCTTTAAAAATAACTAATGCAGCATTAAGAACTATTGATAAGCTAGGTATTGATGCAGTGATAGCTAAAATGAAAGCTGAAGGTAAAAAGGTATGAGAGAGAAAATCAAATTAGAATCTACAGCTGGTACTGGTCACTTCTACACAACGACCAAAAACAAAAAAAATACTCCTGATAAAATGGAGATTAAAAAATTTGATCCAAAAGCTAGGAAACACGTCATTTACAAAGAAAATAAAATTAAGTAATACTTCTATAATTTTTCTTTGTTAACAATCTCAACAGTTCTATAAGGGTAAGGTATTTCGATACCTTCCTCTTGAAATTTCTTCCAAATCTTACGATTTATATCCGATTTAAGACCCCAAGAGCCTTCTTCAGGGTCAACAATATAAAAAGATAACAACAAATCAATGCCACTATCACCAAATCCTCTCAAATATGTTGCAGGTTCTGGATCTTTTAAAACTCTCTTTTCAGATTTTGCTGCATTCAACATGATTTCAAAAGCTTTATCAACTGATGACTTATAGCTAATTTGCACCTCAATCGATATTCTAGCTTTACGATCAGAAAACGAGTGATTGATAATATTTTCTGATATCAAAGTCTCGTTTGGAATAATTACCTCAATACCGTCTAATTTTCTTAATACAGTATATCGAGATCGAATTAGAGTAACTACGCCATAATGTTCACCAACAAGAAGTATATCGCCAATATGGATTGATTTATCCATCAATATAATAAATCCACACACATAGTTACTGGCTATTTTTTGAAGACCAAAAGCCAGACCAACACCAAATGCACCTCCAAGTACACTTAAAAACGTAAGGTTAATTCCAATAGATGATAATGAAACTACAACTGCCACAAAGTATAGAAATATTCGAAAAACTTTTCCTATCATTACTCGAGCATTAGGATCAAGTTGTGAGGTTTTTAACAATTTATTTTCAATAAACTTACTTATTGTCATAGCAACCAAAATAGCTATAAAAATTGCAAAAACTGCTTGAATCATAACTAAAAGGGATAATTTTTGCGCCCCTATTTTAAATGTAATGTTATCTAACGCATCAATAATTTGAGGAAATATTCCAGATATCTGTAAAAGGAAAAGGATCCAAATTATTATTGAAATTAAGTTTTCAAGGGATCGAATTATTGAGTTTTGATTTGTTAAATATCGAACCAAGTAAACTGATACCCTTATAATCAAAAGAGCAATCAGTAGCTTCTGACCAAGCAATAATACTCCTTGCGTGAAGAATAATGATGTTATTGTTTGTGCAATACCTATTAGTATTATTGAACAGAGTGGGAACAGTATCCTTGCTAAGCCATCTTTTAAAATCTTTGATTTTGCTTTATTAGATAAAAATCTTTTTAAGTTATCAGCCACAAAGTAATAAGATAGTAAGACAGAGGCTAAAAGAATTAAAAATTCAATTAATGTATAAAAATTTAAGTACGCATCATAACTAGATAATTGAAAATTCATAAAGTTAAATTAATATTAATGTCGCCAGTCCCAAGAAAATAAAAAATCCTCCACTGTCAGTCATGGCTGTGATCAAAACACTCGATCCAACTGCAGGATCCCTACCTGACTTACTTAATGTGAAAGGTATCATAACACCCATTATAGCTGCAAGAATTAAATTTAATGTCATTGCAGTAGTCATGACTAGAGCTAAACTTGAGTTCCCGTAAAGATAGAATGCAATAAATCCAAGCACACCTCCCCACAAAATTCCATTGAGAATTGCTACACCTATTTCTTTGAATAACAACTGCCTCAAGTGACTCAGAGATACTTGTCCTAGAGCAATTGCTCTCACAATCATCGTTGTTGTTTGGTTGCCTGAGTTCCCACCAACCCCAGCGACTATAGGCATTAATGCAGCTAGAGCAACCACTTTTTCAATTGATCCTTCAAAAACACCAATAACTCGGGATGCGATAAGGGCGGTGATTAGATTGATTGCCAACCACGCCCATCTATTTCTTACTGATTTCCAAATAGAAGAGAAGATATCTTCACCTTCTCGCAAACCGACCATAGATAGTGCACTGCTATCAGTTTCTTCACGTATATAATCCATGACAGCGTCCACTGTAATTCTACCTACCAATTTGTTTTGATCATTAACAACAGGGGCTGTTACCAGATCATATCTTTCAAATGCTTTTGCAGCCTCCGCAGCATCAGCACTGTCCTTAAATAAAACAGCATCCTGAGCCATTACATCTTTTACCATCAATTCGGGTTCATTCACGACTATTTTTTTTAAAGATAGGACTCCTAAAATTTTTTGAGATCGATTAACAACAAATAATTTATCGGTGAGTTCGGGAAGTTTTTTTATCTTTCTTAGGTATCTCAGAGCAACTTCTAATGATATATCATCCCTAATTGTAACAATATCAAAATCCATTAAAGCGCCGACTTGATCCTCAGGATAAGATAAAGCTGATTCTAGTCTTTCTCTATTATTGCTATCAAGACTTTGTAGAAGATCTTGAAGAACATCTTCAGGAAGATCAGCTGCAATATCTGCAATTTCATCAGTATCGAGCTGTTCAGCAGCAGCTAACAGCTCTGTGCTATCCATGTCCGCAATAAGTGTTTGTCGAACACTATCGGACACTTCTAGAAGAATTTCACCATCTCTATCTGCTCTAACTAAATCCCATACAATCAACCTATCATCTAAAGGTAACGATTCTAAAATAAAGGCGACATCGGCTGAGTGAAGAGAATTGAGAAGCTTTCCTAATGCTGATAGATTCTGCTTTTGAACCAAATTCTTAATTAACTTCTGTTTTGGCATTTCTTGCTTATCAACCAAATCTTCTACGATTTTGTTTTTGCCAAGAAGATCGTTGACATCCTGGAGTAACTTACTTAAATTTTCTTTATTTTTTGGATCCATAGAGTTTTAATTTAATTATGATTTATTTATTGAAATAATCAAAACATTAATTACAAAAAAAAAGCCGGTATAACCGGCTTTTATCGAAAAACAAATAGACTTATTTTTTCTCAGCTGCTGGTTTAGCTGCTTTTTTCTCAGCTGCTGGTTTAGCT
>JAYQUI010000088.1:0-4197 GCA_038147655.1 Nitrosomonadales bacterium | reverse complement strand
AGCGGACTTTTAATCCGTTGGTCGCGAGTTCGAATCTCGCACACCCTACCACTTAATTTACCCAGCAACGACAACCCTTTTTTCTTTTTTGATCTTAATAATTTCTGCTGAATATTTTTTTGCATCTGACAGTTGATGGCTTACTAAGATCGTAACAATTTGATTTTCAGTAATGTGGTTATGGAGTTTTTTAATTAATTGATCACGATATTGTTTGTCAATTGCATGAAAAGACTCATCAATAAGTAAAATTTTTGGATTTTTTAAGAGCGCCCGAGCGATAGATACTTTTTGAGATTCACCACCAGATAGACTGCTTATATTTTTATGCAGCAATTCATCAATATCCATGAGTTCAATGATCTCTTCATAATTATTATGTTTTAATGCCCCAAAAGTTATATTATCCTTGACGCTTAAGTGGGAAAATAATCTAAGATCTTGGAATATGTAACCTACATCTCTTAACTGAGGCGCGATATTGATATTTTCATTACTATCAAACAATCTTCTACCTGCAATATCAATGAAGCCATGATGTGGCTCTTTTATACCTGCAATCATATTCAGAATAGTAGTTTTACCAACACCTGAGTGCCCATGCAAACATACAATTTGTGATTTTGTTTTCACATTAATTTGCATGGACAAGCTAGGATTTTGATATGTAAAGTCTAAATGTATCATTTACTGAGTCTATTGCTGATCATTAACGCTGCCAATGAAATAAAAATACTGATCCCAACTAGTCGAATAACTATAAGATTAGCATCTGGATCTTGAAGAGATGAGTAAATAGCCAGGGGGAGAGTTTGTGTTTCGCCAAAAATATTTCCAGCAAAAGTAATCGTAGCGCCAAATTCTCCAAGACTTCTACTGAAGCTTAAAATAAAACCAGTGATGATTCCTTTTTTGCTTAGTGGGATAATAATTTTTTTTAAAATTTTTAGTTTATTTGCACCTAAGGTTTGTGCAGCCTCGATTATTTTTGGATCTATTTCAGAGATTGATTGCCGAATCGATCTCACAAAAAGAGGAAAACCCATGACTGCTGAGGCAATAACTGCTGCTATCCATGTAAAAGAAATTCTTATATTAAATGTTGAGAAGAAAATATCACCAACCAAACCATTCTTGCCAAAAATAATTAATAAAAAAAAGCCAATGACTACAGGCGGCAAAACTAAGGGAAGATGAATAAGGCCATCAACAAAAGACTTGCCAATAAAATTTTTTCTAGCTAGAAAGTAAGCTATTATTAGTGAGGGGAAAAAAGCAATGATTGATGAAATAGATGCTACCTTTAGTGAGAGTAATAGGACGGTAATTTCATAATCAGATATAGTCATCATCGATCTATTATAAACCCATGATTTTTTAAAATTCCTAAAACACCAAGTTGCTGCAAATAATTTACAAAATCCTGAGTATCTTTATTTAATCTAAGAATACCAATTTCATATGTAATATCAGAATATAAATTTAATGGAATACTTCGGACTTCAACATTTTTTTTTAAATTAGATATATTGCTTGAATAGGTAATTGCATAGTCACATTCGTTAATTGATAAATAGTATTGTAACGATGCTGCATCTTTTAAAAAAATAATTTGGTTATCAGGTATTTTTAGATTCAGAGCATTAATTGCTTCAAGACTATAAAGTCCAAGAGGAGCATTCTTTGGATCAGCTAGACAAAAACGTTCATTGGCATCCAACGTTAAATTTTCAAACGATTTCATAGAGCCTATTACCGACAGAGAATTAGAAATCCATGGTTGTCTTTCTTTGATTTTCTGATGTTTATCTAAATAATTTATCCATTTCTTATTAGCAGAAATAAAAATATCGTAGGGCGCATCTCTCATAATTTGTTGGGCAATATTTCCAGAAGCACCCATCCCAAATTTTAATTTTACATCGCTCTGTTTTTCGTAATCGTTGACTATCTCTTTCATTGCATTGTGAAGGCTTGAGGCATAACCGATGTAGATGTTTTCATTTGCTTTTAATGCTTGTGAAAAAAGAATAAAAAATCCAAAAATTATTTTTAAATAATTTTTAAAGATAATTGAATTTAATGAATTATGGATAATCATAAAAATATGAAAAAGATCATACTTTCAATTGTAACTTTATTATTCCCCTTTTTGGTTTTTGCATACCCAGCCCAACATGAGCTTTTTGAGCTGAATAAGTCCATGATTCAATTATGGGTGAGTTATGAGAAGGGTGTCACTGGAACAGGTTCCGGTGTAGTGATTAAAAAAAATCACGTGGCAACTGATTGTCATGTTTTTCAGAATGCTACCGGTGTAAACGTTGTCAAATATCATGACACCTACAGTCCCATAGGCGTTTATGCCGATTGGGAACATGATATATGCGTACTTAAATTTGATAACCTTCCTCTTGAGCCGGTAGAGGTTAGGCAGAGTGAATCTATCCAGTATGAGGAAGAGGTTTTTACCTTAACCTTTCCAAACGACAATCCAGTACCTTTACCGTCTTACGGAAAGGTAAAAGCTCTTTACAACTTTGACAAAGGCTCCATAATCCGTACCTCTGCTACGTTCACCGTTGGCTCAAGTGGAGGGGCTTTGTTTGATAATGATTTTAATTTGATTGGCATTACAACATTTAAGAGCCCTGGAAAACGATTAGGTTATTTTTATTGCTTACCAACTGAATGGATAGATAAAGTTATGCAAACAAAAATGCTTACTGATATCAGAAGCGAAACTGCACCTTTTTGGGCCTTGCCTGATGAACAGAAACCATTTTTTATGCAAGTCGTTTTGCCACTTCAAGACTCTAACTGGGCTGAAGTCAAAAGGATTGCTAAGATGTGGACACAGTCTGAAGATGACAGCACCAATGCATGGTTTTATTTGGGCTTGGCGGAGAGGGAGTTTAATCGAGATTTTGCTAAGCTCTTTTTGAATAAATCTATTTCTTTAAACCCACGAAATCTAGATGCTCTCGAAATCCTGTATGAATTATCGTCTGAGGAGGGCGATGATGAATCGATTAAGAAATATAAATCGATGATTGAAACTGTTGATCCAGATTATTTTGTCGATCATAACAGCCAAGTTTAATATTGGCGCGCCCGAAGAGATTCGAACTCCTGACCACTTGGTTCGAAGCCAAGTACTCTATCCAGCTGAGCTACGGGCGCAGATAGATTTAATTGGCGCGCCCGAAGAGATTCGAACTCCTGACCCCTTGGTTCGTAGCCAAGTACTCTATCCAGCTGAGCTACGGGCGCGTCACCGCTATTATATCCCTAATTTAGTTGTTTTAACTAGTTGCTTGAGACAGGTAGTGTCAAAATAGGTCCAGCCTTTTCAATCTGTCCTGATTGGAGGGCTGCAATTTGATTGAGGAGCATAAGGGTGTATTTGCTTTGCATATCATTGTCTTTGATATAAAACCAATTTCCACGATATTCAACAGCTATAGTTGCTTGTTCAGGAGGTTTTTTTGAGGTATGAACCGTAAACAAATTATCCATTACATCTTGCCAGTCAAAATCCTCTCCATTCTCATTCTTAGTGACTGTTACTCGACCTTCCTTAATATCATCAGCCGGTATTGAAACTCCGTGCGACAAGAAAAATAAAATACCTGCTAGAGATCTAGATTCGAGTTGCATGCTGTCATTAGATGAAGCGTCAAAATAATTTGGGGTGATGGGGATGATATTATTTTTTTTATTTATATTAAGATCAGATAAAAACTTTTCTACTTCAGCATCGTTGATGTAATCTTTTTTTATTAACAATGCCAAATCACCTGGATTTCCATCAAGCTGATAACCTAAAGTAATTTTCGATGTTTTTTGTAGCTCTCTAAAATCTTTAGCAATTTGGTTAAATTCAGCATAGTCTGGAGAATTTGTTGGCGTTGGCCCTGAAGCTTCGGAAGCATTGTCAATGTGATTAATTTTGTTGACAGTAAGCCGTAGAATTCTTTCCAGACTCCATCCAGATCGTGCTAAAAGCAGAATGACTTGATGATCGATTGGGGTAAGTACATTTTTTACAAAGTCTGCACCAGATAAAGGTGAATAAGAAATGGTTGGTTTTTCAATGTATTCTGTATTGCCACGAATACCAATATTATTTTTTCCTACTGCATCACTCTCAAAAATAGAGCCATCTAAACCAAAACCTTCTTTCCAATTAAATGA
>JAYQUI010000087.1:0-4341 GCA_038147655.1 Nitrosomonadales bacterium | reverse complement strand
AATATATGAAGCAATGAAACAAGATAATATCTTTTTAGCACTTGGAGCTTCTCATTTAAGTGGCCACTCTGGTGTTTTAAGCTTTCTGAAAGACAAGGGTTTTGAGATAAAAAATATTAATTACTAATATTGAGAATATGCAATTTATAACTTCCAAAGATAATTCACGCCTAAAGGAGCTCAGAAAGGTTCAACAGAATAAATCATATAGGCAGGAAAATAATCTAACAATTATTGAAGGCCCACACCTAGTGGAAGCCTATCTAAATGAAAAAAATGATTTTTTAGCATTATTTTGTTCAGAATCATTTAATAAAAATTATCCGGAATATTTCAAAAAAGGATGGGAGGAGAGAATTTATATCCTGCCCGATAATTTTTTTAATGATATATCAGAATTAAAGACACCCATAGGCATCCTTGCGTTAATTGAGATTCCTCAAAATGACACATACCCAAATCACTTTCATGATGGCATGTATCTTTTTTTGGATAAAGTGCAGGATCCAGGGAACCTTGGAACCATCTTGAGAACCTCGCAAGCCCTTGGACATAAAGGAATTTTTTTATCAGAACAATGTGCTGATCCCTGGTCACCAAAAACCTTAAGAGCGAGCCAAGGGTTTCAGTTTCAGCTACCAATTTACCAAAATGTAGATATAAGCAATCTAATTTCACATGGATTTTCTTTTGTTGTTGCAGACTTGAATGGACAAAGTGTTTTTGATTACAACTTTGCCCATAAGACAATACTTATTTTAGGGAGCGAAGGGCAAGGAATTACAACCAACCTAAAAAATATCGCGCATGACGAAATATCATTACCGATGATGAATAACGTGGAGTCTCTAAATGTGGCAGTATCGGCAGCGATAATTGGCTACCAATTTTTAAATCAATTTAATCGTTGAGTTTTATTAAAAATAATATCAATCTCTTCTTTGGTGACGGTATATTTTTTTTGACAATATTCGCAGACCATTTCGATGCAATCATTTTTTATTGAAGAGTAGATTTCATTCTCCTGAATTAAGCTTATCGTTTTATAGATTTTCTCCTGATTGCATGAGCATTCATGCTCAACAGGGTGTTCTTCAAATATTTGAACATCATTTTGGCTAAAAATATTTTTTAAAAATTGCTCAGGTCCATCAGATAAAGTATCCGACTTAATAAGATCAATATCATTCCACAGGGACTCTGTTATTAATTTTTGCTCTTCATTTTCATGTGGAAGTTCTTGAAATAACACACCAAAACTTTCTGTTTTTGTTTGGTGAAAAAATACTTTACTTTTAATCTGCATGGATTGGGTTAGATAATGCTCAATCATGGCCTTGATCTCACCTGACCCCACTTCAATAATTCCCTGATAGGGTGTTTTTTGATCTTTATGAATAACAGTTAGAGCCACAATTGCATCTTGAATCAAATCCTGAAATGTCTCTTTTGTATTTTCAGTAAGTTTGATGGTGCCACGGATTTTAAAATCATTATCGGACTCTGCGATGATTAGTTTGAGAGATTTTTTCCCCTGTATTTGTAAAATTAGACCGCCTTCAAACTTAAGCGTTGCGGCCAGCATCGGACACACCGTGACGATTTCATTAAATGAGCAATCTATTTGTTCTGGTATTGCTAAAGATTTTTTTAACTCAGCTAAGCTGTTTTTTATGAGAATAATATTGCCTCGAATAGAGGTGTTATTGATGACAAATCTGGTTATAAGGTCTGTTTTCATTTGCAGAATTATATCAACATTTAAGTATAAAAAATTTCTTGTAATGAGAATCATTCTCATTTAGAATGTGTTTCCCTGTTAATTTTTAATAAACTTATGCCGAATAAAACAAATTTGCGTGGAGTGATGATATGCTTAACTCTGACTTTAATGATTAATACGCAAACAAAGGCTGGCGATCTTGGCCTAGAAAATATTGATGTCACTGCACCGGTAAGTAAATACTCAAACTCATATTCAGGATCAGCCACTAAGACTAATACAAAATTAATAGACCTTCCTCAGTCAGTCAACGTGATTAATCAAGAGCAATTAAAAGATCAGCAAGCCACCAGTCTGGGCCAATCGATTACCTATGTGCCAGGAATTGATCTCGATCAAGGTGAGGGGAACCGTGATGCCTTTATTATCAGAGGTAATAAAACCACAGCAGATATATTTCTGGACGGTGTTAAGGATGATGCAGAGTACTATAGAGATCTTTACAATATTGAGAGAGTTGATGTGCTGATGGGTGCCAATGGCATACTGTTTGGCAAGGGTGGAAGTGGAGGTATTGTTAACCGAGTCAGCAAGCAGGCATCCTTTATCGATATTAATAGCTACACTTTGCAACTCGGAAGCTTTGATTCGAAGCGTGCCACATTAGACATTAATAGAAAAATAACAGATCGTTTTGCAGTTAGGCTCAATGTTTTAGCAGATAAGGGTGACTCTTTCATCAAGGGAGTCAATTATGAGAAGCAAGGCATCAACCCAGTATTTACATACTTGCTTGACGATAAAACAACCATTAAGTTTGGTAGGGAATATTTTCATGACCAGAGAATTGGTTACAGGGGCATCCCATCAAAAAATGGTCGACCTTACAATGGGAATCGAGGCGCATATTATGGTGCAGCAAGTGTAAGCCCCAACGAGGTCAGTGTGAACTCAACATTCTTTAATATCGAGCATTATTTTTCTGACAATGTGATGATCAAGAATACGACCCGATACACCGATTACGATAAATATTATCAAAACGTGTATGCGGGAAGCTCAGTGAGCTCATCTGATACGTTGACTTTAAGTGGATATTACGACAACACGCAAAGACAAAACTTCTTCAATCAGACGGATGTGACTTGGAACTTTGAGATGGGGGGTTTCGAGCACACACTCCTAACCGGATTAGAGATTGGAAACCAGGATAACCGAAGATATCGCATGAAAGCAGTTGATCAAAACAATATTTCGATCCATAACCCTGTTGGATCCAATTGGAGTTTTAATAACTATTTTCGCGACAAAAAAACAGACATTCGCTATACATCCATCTATATCCAAGATCAAATTAAGATTAACGACCAACATCAGTTTGTTCTAGGCTTAAGAAAAGATCATTACGAGACGGACTTTAACAACGTCAAGGATTCGACTAAATTTAATATCAAGGACAACATGTTGTCCAGCCGAATCGGCTATATCTTTAAGCCTAGCGAGAATATTTCTTATTACGTTTCATACAGCAATGCCTACCAGCCAAGAAATGGAGATCAATTAGATGGCATCACCAACGATAATGTCAATCAAGATCCTGAGAAGTTTATCAATTATGAGGTGGGCACAAAAGTTCAATTTCATGAGCAGCTGTTTGGTACATTTGCCCTTTATCAGTTAGAGCGTGAGAGGATGCAAATCACAGATCCAGATGATGTGAACAAAAAAATAATTGTTGATGGTCAAAGATCAAGAGGTTTGGAGTTTACGCTAAATGGTAATTTAACCGATCGATATTCTGTCCTGGCTGGCTATAACTATGTCAACGCGGAAATCACGAAAGATCAGGGTGTCGGTTCAAGTACTATCTCTGAGGGAACGCGTCTCGGTAACGTGGCTAGTCATAATTTTTCAATATGGAATAAGTATGAATATAATTCCACGTGGTCTGCTGCACTCGGCATGGTCGGAAGGGGTGAGATGTATGCGGCCACTCCAACCAGCTCTACGAGTGTCACCATTCCAGGCTGGGTCAGGATGGACGCTGCAGCTTATGCCAGAATCGATGAAAAGACCAGTGTGCAATTTAATATAGAGAACTTGCTAGACAAGACCTATTTCTCCTCTGCTCATAATGTGGATAACATTATGGTGGGTATGCCGTTAAATGCCAAAATAACCTGGATCAGAGACTTTTAATTAATGTTGATCTTGGTGGACTTGGGAATGGCTCCAATATCCCAGCTTTCAATCGCATGCTCAAGAATTGATTTATAGCTCTTACTATTAGTCGCGATTTTTTGGTTCAGTATTTTTAATACCTTGATTAAAATTTCAGTTCGGTTATCAGGGAGGATCTCTTCATCCTGATCACTTTTACTAATTTTTCTTACTCCGTCATACAGCACGGGATGATGGAGATAGGATAACTTAGGAAATGAAAAAAGTTCTTGAAGATAGCGTTGCTGAAATGTTTGAAATACAAGGTCTGAACCTCTTACAATGGTATTTACTCCCTGCAAATAGTCATCAATGACACAACAAAAAATATAGGCAAACTGGTTTTTCCCATGAACTATAAAGTCACTAACATATGCTTTATCCAATTCAATTAAACT
>JAYQUI010000086.1:0-4375 GCA_038147655.1 Nitrosomonadales bacterium | reverse complement strand
GTTGAGAAGTTTAAGCAAAAATATGGAATGTAATTCATCTTTATAAAAAAATTAGGCAGCAAAGCTGCCTTTTTTTTTGTATATTACTTTTATGAAATATTTTTTAGATCATGATTGGCAAGGAAATATGCAAACCCCAAAGAAAAAAGTTGGGGAAAAAGCCAAAATCAATTTTCTAGTCATTTTTGCAACAATATACTTAGTCTTTGGGCTATTTTCTCATAGCCCATGGAGGCCATTAGAAACAAACTCCTTTAGTATATTTGCTAATATTTTTTTTAATGGTGACATTTTAGCACCTCATCTTGCTAGCATTAACAGTTTTGATCACGGTCATATCTATGAAATTCTTGGAGCAATCTTTGCAAAAATTATTTTTTTTCTAGAGCCACATAATGCTGCTCGCCTGAGCAATCTTCTCTGGGTTGCTTTAACAATGATAAGCATTGGCCTAACTAATCGAGAGTTAAGAGGCTTTGGTTACGGAAGACAAAGTAACATTATCTTTTTATCATCTGTTGGGCTTTTTTTTACGCTTCACACTTTTACTCATGAAATAGCGATCTTAACTGCAGCAAGCATAAGCCTCTATTCATTTTCTCTTTCACACAGAAGACCTTTTCGGGCTTCTATTTTATTGAGTGTTTCTTTAATTATTGGTTTACAATCCAAGGGATTAATATATTTAATTCCAATAATTGGAGTCACTGCCACACTGGCAACACTTCCGAGTTGGAATTATAAGAGAACTATTATTTTTGCTGGATTGGGTCTGTTATCAAGTCTATTTTTTATAGGTATTTGGTTGTTCCTGTTATCTTTATATCATCCTGGCAGTTTAGAAAATTTCTTTTCTCCAACATTAAATTTTTCAACTGAGAATTTTAAATACTATTTTATAAATATGCTTTGGTTTGCATGGCCAGCAGTACCATTATTTATTTTCACATTATTTACTGAACTCTCCACTTTTCTAAAATATAAAAGAACAAACTTGCCTTTAGTTTTTATTGCATGGTTTTTCTTACTTTTAATATGCGAAAGTCAAGTTAGTCAAGTTAAGTTGATGGTTTTACTCCCTGCTATAGCAATCATGGCAAGCACATCCATTGACACTCTTCAAAGAGGAGCTTCAGGGGCATTAAATTGGTTTGGGATCCTTATTTTTTCTGCAATAACATTAATACTATGGGTTGGTTGGTTTGCATTAAATTTTGGTATTCCATATAGAATTCATGAAAGAATGGTTTATCTTTCAGGAAACTTTATACCTGAGCTAAACTTTTTTCATATTTTTCTGGCTTTAATTTTCCTTATTGTATGGATCATTTCGCTTTGGAAAAATAATCTCACTAATCGATCCTCAGTTACTAATTGGGCTTTAGGCATTACCCTAGTGTGGGTAACCACCACTCTGCTGTGGTTTCCTATGATTGAAAATCGAAAAGATTATGGCCAGATATTCAAAAAAATTACCGCTATTAACGTACCAAAAAATCAATGTATGTCTACAAATGATGTAAATGATAGCTACATCGATTTAATTTTTTACTTTACTCAGATTGATATTAGAAAAAATGATAAAAATTGTAAATATACAATTGCTCACAAAGACATTAGATCCGTATCAAATGATCCAGAATTTAAAAGTAGCATTTTATGGGAAGGTAAAATGCCTAACGATAAAAAGACATTTTATATAATAAAAAATTAAATTAGTTTTATCGCATCTAAAACTAAATGATGGATATTATCTATATCACCTTGGTCAGCAATTTCTTTTAATTTAACTCTCATTTTTGGAGACCAAAATTTCTTGAGATGTCCAGATACCCCATCAATTGCCTCCGCTTGATCTGGATAAGCCTCAAAAAAACTGGCAATTTGGTTTGCCATGTTGACTATGTGTTGATCTTCCATGGGCGATATTCTACTCGATTATTCTGTTCTTGTGGCTATATACTACGAATCTTTTATCTCTTGCAAAACCAACGACTGAAAGATTGTGTTGTAAAGCTAAATTTACAGCCATCGATGTAGGTGCTGAGATAGCAATCAAAATTGGAATGTCTGTAACTAAAACTTTTTGAACCATTTCGTAACTTGCTCGGCTAGAGCATACAATAAAAGAGCCGTCTAAATTATCAACTAATTTTCTTCCAATCAATTTATCCAATGCATTATGACGGCCAACATCCTCCCTTATACTTAAAATATTTCCATCTAAATCAAATAATGCAGCAGCATGAATGGAGCCTGTTTTCGCTTGACCTTTTTGGCTTAATTTAAAAGCATCTAAGCTCGATGTTATCTGTTTGCTTGTAATCTGGTATTTTTTCTTTTCCGGATAATTTAACTTTAATCTATTATTAAAATACTCAAGACTCTCGACACCGCAAATACCGCATCCTGTTTTTCCAGATAAGTTTCTTTTTAAGTGTTTTAATTTTTGAAATGGCTCTTGGGCAATTTCAACTGCAACATCTATTCCATAATCATTTTTAGAAATTTCAATATCAAATACATCACCAATAGAAGAAATTATTCCCTCAGTAAATGAAAAGCCAATAACAAAATCTTCCAAATCCATTGGGGTAGCCATCATAACAACATGGTTAATGCCATTAAAGCTAATTGCTACAGGAAATTCATTTGATAAAAAATCGGTTCTGTTTTGTTCAAGATTATCTGAGTCAGAAACTTTATATTCAGAATATAGGTTCTGTTGATTCAAAAGTTATACTTTTTCCTTCTTGGATTCTGCAAAAGAAATTTGTTCTTCACTAAAGGATTTGTATTTCTCTTGCCAGGAGGATAGCTGAGAGACTTTTGTTAATTGAACAGCAGTCACTTTGAATTCTGGGCAATTCGTTGCCCAATCTGAGTTGTCAGTTGTAATTACATTAGCACCAGAGAATGGATGATGGAAGGTGGTATAAACTACTCCAGGTTGAACGCGCTCTGTCACTTTACATCTTAGAACAGTCTCACCAGCTCGGCTTGTAATCCCAACCCAATCACCTTCGTTAATACCTCTTTCTTCCGCATCATGTGGGTGAACTTCTATTAAATCTTCAGAATGCCACTTGCTGTTATTTGTCCTTCTGGTTTGAGCACCAACATTGTATTGGGATAAAATTCTTCCAGTAGTTAGAATTAAAGGAAACCGTTTATTCACTTTTTCTGTTGTTGGAATATATTCAGTAATAAAGAATTTACCTTTTCCACGAACAAATTCATCAACATGCATTGTGGGTGTTCCATGAGGATGATCATCGTTACAAGGCCACTGAATACTGCCTTGTTGATCTAATTTTTTGAATGAAACATTTGTAAATGTTGGAGTAATTTTTGCAATTTCATCAAGAATTTCAGAGGCATGGTTATAGTTCATTGAATAACCTAGAGCATTGGATAACATTTGAGTCACTTCCCAATCCTCATAACCATTTTTCGGAGTCATTACTCTTCTTACTGGTGATATTCTTCGTTCAGCGTTAGTGAATGTTCCACTTTTCTCTAAAAAAGATGATCCAGGTAAGAATACATGCGCATACATTGCTGTTTCATTTAGGAAAAGGTCCTGAACAATGACACACTCCATTGATTCTAATGCGTGGGTAACGTGTTGTGTATTTGGATCAGACTGGGCAATATCTTCACCTTGGCAATATAAGGCTTTAAAAGAACCATCAATTGCTGAATCCAGCATATTTGGAATTCTTAAACCAGGTTCAGACTGAAGCGATACTCCCCATGTTTTCTCAAGCATCTCTCTTGTTTCTGTGTCAGATACATGTCTGTATCCAGGAAACTCATGAGGGAATGATCCCATGTCACATGACCCCTGAACGTTATTTTGACCCCTCAAAGGATTTACTCCAACACCTTCACGACCAATATTTCCTGTTGCCATTGCTAAATTGGCAATACCCATAACCATTGTTGAACCTTGACTATGCTCTGTTACACCAAGACCATAATAGATTGAGCCATTATTTTCTGTTGCAAAAAGTCTTGCTGCTTGCCTCAGAGTCTCTGCTGGAACTCCTGTTTCCAAATGCAATGCTTCGGGAGAATTTTTTTCAAGACTCACAAATTCAGCCCATTTTTTAAATGAATCTGATTCACATCGAGCATCAACAAAATCTTGTTTCACTAGATTTTCTGTCACTACTACGTGTGCTATAGCATTGATAATGGCAACATTTGTACCCGGCTTGAGTTTTAAGTGATAATCAGCTCGTATATGTGGAGACTTATTAACAAGATCAATTTCTCTGGGGTCAACAACAATCAATTTCGCACCCTGTCGAAGTCTTCTCTTCATTTGTGATCCAAAAACTGGATGTCCGTCTGTTGGATTGGCACCAAT
>JAYQUI010000085.1:0-4561 GCA_038147655.1 Nitrosomonadales bacterium | reverse complement strand
AATGTCATCTGATAAATTCTCAAGAGCAAATACACCTGTGGGGTTAGGTTATATCCCAATGGTCGTTGAGCAAAGCGGCAGAGGTGAAAGAGCATATGATATATACTCAAGACTTTTAAAAGAAAGAGTTATCTTTTTGGTTGGACCGGTTGATGATATGACTGCCAACCTTGTTGTGGCTCAATTACTTTTTTTAGAAGCTGAAAATCCAGATAAAGACATTTCCTTATATATTAACTCCCCCGGGGGCTCAGTGACCGCTGGCATGGCAATTTATGACACCATGCAATTTATTAAGCCTGATGTGAGCACTTTGTGTATCGGACAAGCTGCAAGTATGGGAGCACTTTTATTAACAGCTGGAGCAAAAAACAAGCGTTTCTGTCTTCCTAATTCAAGAGTCATGATTCATCAACCATTAGGTGGATTTCAAGGTCAAGCTTCAGATATTGAAATACATGCCAAAGAAATTCTTTACCTTAAAGATAAATTAAATAGAATCTTATCTCATCATACAGGTCAAGACATTAAGACGATCTCGAAAGATACAGACAGAGATAACTTTATGAGTTCTGAGGATGCGGTAAAATATGGCCTTGTGGACAAAGTCATTAACGAAAGATAATTTATTTATTAGGTATATTCTGTTATGAGTGACCAGGATAAAGATAAATCATTGTTTTGTTCCTTTTGTGGAAAAAATCAGCACGAAGTAAAAAAACTAATAGCTGGTCCATCAGTTTTTATTTGTGATGAGTGTATTGATCTTTGTACCGACATTATTAAAGAAGAAATAAAAGCTGCTGACTCAAAAAAATCAGTCGATACTGATTATATTCCAAAACCGCAAGAAATTTTTGATAAACTAAATCAACATATTATTGGTCAAAACCATGCGAAAAAATCATTGTCAGTCGCAGTCTACAACCATTATAAAAGACTCGGTAGTGAAAGTGATGATGATATAAAAATTGCTAAAAGCAATATTCTCTTAATTGGCCCGACTGGATCTGGTAAAACATTATTAGCACAATCCTTAGCCTCATTCCTGAATGTTCCTTTTGTCATTGCGGATGCAACAACATTAACTGAAGCCGGCTATGTTGGTGAAGACGTTGAAAACATTATGCAAAAATTATTGCAAAAATGTGATTACGATGTCAGCAAAGCTCAAAAAGGAATCATTTATATTGATGAGGTTGATAAGATATCAAGAAAATCAGACAACCCCTCGATAACTCGTGATGTATCAGGTGAGGGCGTGCAGCAAGCATTATTAAAATTAATTGAGGGTACTGTAGCTTCAGTTCCTCCTCAAGGTGGTAGAAAGCATCCAAATCAAGAATTTGTTCAAATTGATACTTCTAACATTTTGTTTATCTGTGGTGGGGCATTTGACGGTCTTGAAAAAGTCATTCAAAGAAGATTGGAAAGTAATAGCATAGGCTTTGGAGCAAATGTAGCCTCTAAAAATGACAGTAGAACCACATATCAGCTTTTAAAAGAAACTGAATCTGAAGACCTGGTTAAATTTGGTCTAATACCAGAGTTTATTGGACGTTTGCCAGTTATCTCTGCACTAGAGCCACTTGACATTGATGCATTAACAAAAATTCTCATAGAGCCAAAAAATGCTCTAATTAAACAGTATAAGAAACTCTTTGAAATTGAAGGGGTAGAACTAGAATTTAGAGATCAGGCGTTAATTCATATTGCAAAAAAAGCCCTAGATCGAAACACTGGAGCTCGTGGACTTAGATCGATTTTGGAAGAAACTCTTCAGGATGTCATGTTTGATATCCCTTCTGATAAAACAATTGAAAAAGTTATCATCGACGAAAAAACGATTACTGAAAACAACAAACCAATTTTAATCCACTCAGATCAAAAGAAAATTAATCAATAATTCTATTAATTCCTTGAATTATTCTGATTAGCCCTCATAATAAATATTAAGAATAAATTAACTAATAGATCGAATATGGCTCAAGAAAAAATTAATCCTATAACCCCTTTGTTACCCTTAAGAGACGTTGTTGTTTATCCTCAGCTTGTCATTCCTTTGTTTGTTGGACGCGACAAATCAATTAAAGCGATTGAAAAAGCAAATAATGGAGATAAACAGATACTCTTAGTCGCTCAAAAGTCAGCTAATAAGGATGACCCAGATGTTAAAGATTTGTTTGAAATCGGAACCTTAGCAACGATCCTACAAATGTTAAAACTTCCTGATGGGACGGTTAAAGTTCTTGTTGAAGGTATTGAGAGAATTCAATTAACTAAGTTTTACGATTCTGGTGAATTTTGGTCTGCGGAGTCTAAGGTGATCAAATCTCGTGAAGTGAAGGATAAGAAATCGATCGCATTGATGCGCACGCTGTATTCACAGTTTGATCAATATGTGAAGCTTAATAAGAAGATTCCACCTGAGTTACTGACAACCTTATCATCAATTGAAGAGCCTGGCCGTATGGCTGATTCAATTGCAGCAAATTTAAACCTTAAGCTGCAGGATAAACAAAAATTACTTGAGACGATAAATGTTCGCGAAAGACTTGATCTTTTATTATCACTCCTTGAGGCTGAGCTTGATATCCTTCAGGTAGAAAAAAGAATCAGAGGGCGTGTCAAACGTCAGATGGAAAAGTCTCAAAGAGAGTATTACCTTAATGAGCAAGTAAAAGCGATTCAAAAGGAACTTGGCGAACAAGACGAAACAGCTGAATTCGACGAATTAGAGAAAAAAATTAACACCGTTGGAATGTCCAAAGAAGCTCAAGATAAAGCATTGGGTGAGCTGAGAAAGTTAAAAATGATGTCTCCTATGTCTGCAGAGGCCTCTGTGGTGAGAACCTATATTGAGACTTTGATCAACCTTCCTTGGTCGAGTAAAACCAAAATCAATTCAAGTCTAAAGGATGCCGAAACCATTCTAGATGCGGATCATCATGGCCTTGATAAGGTGAAAGAAAGAATTATTGAGTATCTAGCAGTGCAGCAACGAGTTGATAAGGTCAAATCTCCGATTCTTTGTCTTGTTGGACCGCCTGGAGTTGGTAAAACTTCGCTTGGTCAAAGCATCGCTAAAGCAGTAAATAGAAAATTTATCCGAATGGCGTTAGGTGGAGTCCGTGATGAGTCAGAGATTAGAGGGCACCGAAAAACATACATTGGGTCGATGCCTGGAAAAGTATTACAAAATATGACCAAGGTTGCTGTTAATAATCCACTATTTCTTCTGGATGAAGTCGACAAAATGGGTCAAGATTTCAGAGGAGATCCATCATCAGCTCTATTAGAAGTTTTAGACCCTGAACAAAACCATACCTTTATTGATCACTATGCAGAAGTAGAATATGACCTATCAGATGTCATGTTTGTGGCTACCGCCAATACATTAAATATCCCTGAACCACTTCTGGATCGTATGGAGATTATTCGATTACCTGGTTACACAGAGCAAGAAAAAATTGATATCGCACTCACGCATTTGGTACCTAAGCAATTGAAGGCACATGGCTTAAAAAGAAGTGAATTAAATATTGCTCAGTCAGCTGTGAAAAGTATTATACAATTTTACACTCGCGAAGCTGGTGTAAGAAGGTTGGAGCAAGAAATTGCAAAAATCTGTAGGAAATCTGTTAAACAATTACTTACTAAGAGAAAGCTGACTAAAATATCAGTGACGGCAAAAAATGTTAATGATTTCCTAGGTGTTAAAATTTATGACATCGGACTGGCCTCGAAAAAAAGTCAGGTTGGTCAGGTTACAGGCTTAGCCTGGACTCAAGTGGGGGGAGAGTTATTAACAATCGAGTCAGTGATTATGCCAGGCAAAGGAAAAATTAACCTTACTGGTAAGCTTGGTGATGTAATGAAGGAATCCATTCATGCAGCACTCAGTGTTGTACGTAGTCGGTCCAAGAAGCTCCATATCTCTGAAGAGTTCTATGAAAAAAATGATTTTCATATCCACCTACCAGAAGCCGCTACACCTAAAGATGGTCCTAGTGCCGGTATTGGTATGACCACAGGAATCATTTCATCTTTAACAGGCATTCCCGTGCGTGCAGATGTCGCAATGACGGGAGAAATTACCTTAAGAGGAGAGGTGTTACCTATTGGAGGTTTAAAAGAAAAGTTATTAGCAGCCCACCGCGGCGGAATCAAAAAGGTGATTATTCCTCACCTCAATACAAAGGACCTTATTGATATCTCTCAAGAGGTGCTAAAAAAAGTTGAGGTTATTCCAGTTAAAACAATTGATGAGGTGCTTAAAATTGCTTTGACTAAAGATCCTGAAAACTTAAAAGTTAGTAAAACAAGAGCTGCAAAAAAGACGGTCTCAAAGAATCATTTAGAGAAAATCGACAAATCTATCGCACATTAAATTTAAGCTAGCATTTCGTCATTTCTTATTGTAGAATGGCGTCCTCGATATTATTTTGGGTGCTTAGCTCAGCTGGTAGAGCGTCGCCCTTACAAGGCGAATGTCGGCGGTTCGATCCCGTCAGCACCCACCAAAATAAGGAGTGGTAGTTCAGTTGGTTAGAATACCGGC
>JAYQUI010000084.1:0-4619 GCA_038147655.1 Nitrosomonadales bacterium | reverse complement strand
AGTAAGGATGAAGAAAAAATTTATCCAGTTTCTCAGTAGTTGAGGTATCCAATGTTTTTGGAAAAGATACGTAATTTTTAATTTCACTTTCTGAGAATTTTTTTGGCTTTTCTGTTATTTTTAATTTTTGTTTTTTTGATAAAAATTCATACCCCTCTTTAAATTTTGCACTAATGGGATGGATGGGGACTTGAAGCCTAGTTTGCAATTTTTCAAAATGTATCTGAATTCCATTTTTTTTCGCTTCGTCATGCATATTGCATAAAATTCGAAGGTTGAATCCCATATTCAATAATTCGGTAGCTAAAACAATTTGTCGGTCAATTTGAGTTGAATTCAGAATAAAAAATATTTCATCAATTTGATTATTTTTTAAGAATTCGTGAACAACAACTTCATCATCAGATCCAGAATGTAACGAGTAAATACCCGGAAGGTCTATAAGCTCTACAATTTCGCCAAATATAAATGTTCTAACGCTTTCAATATCTACAGTCACTCCAGACCAATTTGCAATTCTTGCCGATGCCCCACTGATTGAATTAAAGAAGGTAGACTTTCCTGAATTAGGCATTCCTATGAGAGCAATTTTTTTCATTGAGGAATGACCTTAATTTTTGCTGCATCTGCAGCTCGAATCATAAAAGATGATGTATTCACCTTGATGCATATTGGACCGTTATTGGATTTATGAAGCACACACACCGTCTTATTAATTTTTAATCCTAATGCGGCAGCTTTTAATGTAAATGAGGATTGGTGATCAATTTCAACAACAGTTGCAAAAGAATTTTGAGAAAGTTCGGATAATAATCTAATTTGAGATTTCTGCATTTCGTTTCAATTCTTTAATATGATCTTTTAATTTTCTTTTTTTTAAGTCATCTTCCAAGCGTTTTTTTATTTCACTCAACTTAGGAGGTGTGAGTGGTTTTTTGTCCGTTAATTTAAAAACATGCCAACCGAACTGAGTTTGGAAAGCGCCGCTTAGTTCATTTATTTGAAGATTCTTGATTTCATTAGCAAAAGATTCAACCATATCCTCCAACCTAAACCAATCAAGATCTCCGCCTTTTTCAGCTGAGGCTTTGTCGATAGAAAAGTTTTTAGCCAGCTCTGATAAATCATTTCCTTTTTCAATTTTACTAATTAAAGACTGGGCCTCGTTTTTGGTTTTTACCAAAATATGTTGTCCTTTGTATTCTTGTTCATTAAATTGTTTTGTAAAATTTTTATAGGCTAAATCAATATCTTCATTTGAAATGGGATGTTCTTTAAGGTATTTTTTTAAGTATTCTGTATAGGCCATCTCCATATAAGTGAGCTCAACTTTTGAGAGAAATTTTGTCTCGTTGGTAATGCCTTTTTTTGTGGCTGCATCGGTTAATATCTCTAGCTCAATCAGTCTATCAATAATATTTTTCTTCATTTCTTCGTCGATGTCTCTTCCTTGGGATTTTAGTTCATTGAAAATGTAATCAATTAAATTAGGATTTAATGACTGGGAATTAACTATAATTGTTGTCTCGGCAAAAACAGAAGGACAGATAAAAATTAACAATATGATTAAATTAAATTGATGTTTCATTTTTCAACTTTAATTTGTAATGCATGAATTTTTTGAGGGATTAGGTCTTCAAGTAAAGCATAAATTTGCCTGTGTGATTGAATGCGATTTTGTTTTTCTAATAAATCACTTTTGATGATGATGGTGAAGTGACCCCCTCCTGAATTACCAGCATGCCCCTGATGCAAATGTGAGTCATCGATAATTTCGAGTCTCGCTGGGTTAAGTGATGTGAGTCTTTTTTTTATTTCGTCAATCATGATTAAGGAAAAACTTTCTTGAACGGCTGAACAGTAAAAGAATGATATATCCCGTTAGTAACATAGGGATCATTTTGAGCCCACTCTTTTGCATCCTCTAGAGAGTCAAATTCAGCAATAACTAAACTGCCTTCATATCCATTCGGTCCTGGATCCTCATTATCAATTGCTGGTAAAGGACCTGCAACCATGAGCCTTCCTTGATTTAAAAGAGCTTTAAGGCGTTCAATATGATCAGGCCTTGCATTTAATCTTTTTTCAAGTGAGTTTGGATTGTCTTGGCTGTGAATCACATACCACATTATTTATTTTCCTTAGAAATATACAGTGCTAGGTAAATCATAAAAATGAATAGTAAAAAGGTAATGCCAAATAATTTAAAATTTACCCAGGTATTCTCATCGAAATTAAATGCGACATAAAGATTTAAAATGCCAATACCAATCATAAATATAATGACGTTCATGCTAATATGATTCCAGGCATGGTCTTGCAACGTAACTTGTTTTCCTAACATTTGCTTCATTAAGTTTTTCTTGAATAAAAGTTGACTGACAATCAAGACTAATGAAAATAACCAATAGATAGCAGTCGGCTTCCACATTATAAAAGTATTATCTTTTAATAATATGGTGAGACCTCCCAAAATAGTAATGAGCAGGGTATTGATGAGCACCATTTTTTCAATCTTTTTCTTGATTAGATAAGTGGTGATTGCTAAGAAGATGCTAACTATAATTGCACTAAAAGTAGCATAAAAAATATCTGTGTATTTGTATACGACAAAAAATATAATTACTGGTAAGAGGTCTATAAAAAATTTCATAATAAATCACTGACATGTTGTTGAAACTATAGTACATTTAAATTAAATGTATATAGTTGATCTTCATTCTCATTCTAACGTATCTGATGGTATTTTGAATCCCGATGAGTTAATAACCTACGCTGCAGAAAAAAAAGTTAATATGCTGGCCCTAACAGATCATGATGATATTGCGGGCTTGGAAATTGCCAAAAAAAAATCTGCGGAATTGGGGATCCAATTCATTAACGGTGTTGAGATATCTGTATCATGGCGAAATCGAACCATCCATATGGTGGGCTTAGATTTTGATCATAAAAATAAAGATCTTACTCAGGGTTTAGAGAAAATTCGAGAAGGAAGAATCGATAGAGCAAAAAAAATTGCATACGGATTAGCTATGGTTGGTATCCCAAACGCCTATGATGAAGCCAAAAAGTTTGCTAGTCACCAAGTAATAGGCCGGGTCCATTTCGCACAATTTTTAGTGTCCAAGGGTTTTAGTAAGAATGTCAAAACGGTTTTTAATAAATACATGACTAAAGGCAAGCCAGGTTATGTTGATCATCAATGGGCTAGCCTTGAAGATGCGGTCAGGTGGATTACCAATGCAGGAGGTAAAGCAGTGATAGCCCATCCAGGACGGTATGACATGGGGAGTAAATTGTACCCACAATTTTTCCAAGAATTTAAAGAGCTTGGCGGGGCAGGGATAGAGGTTATTTCTGGCAGCCAAAGTCTTAATCAAATTGATTATTTTGCGGACTACGCAGAACGATATGAGCTATATGGTTCAGTAGGATCAGATTTTCACGGGTATGGGGTATCCCACAGAGATCTTGGCCCAACTTACCAGCTTCCAGATAAAGTAAAACCGATATGGTCTCAATTTTTAACCACAAATTGATATAATTCCTAATTATGGAACTTAGTCCAATTCAATATTTTACTATTTCGATCATTCCAGTCTTATTGGCCATCACAGTTCATGAGGCAGCTCACGGATATGCAGCGAAACACTTCGGGGATAAAACAGCTTATTTTCTCGGACGCATTACATTAAACCCCATAAAACATATTGATCCTGTTGGTACAGTGGTTATTCCTGGGATGCTGCTTTTATTGAGCGCTCCTTTTCTTTTTGGATGGGCTAAACCTGTACCCGTTAATTTCTCAAATTTAAATAACCCAAAAAAAGACATGATGTGGGTGGCGCTTGCTGGACCAGCCTCCAACCTCATTATGGCAATTATTTGGGCCATTATTTTAGGCTTATTTAAGTCATCTGGCGCCAGTTATGCATTATTTATTATTGGAATGGCTCAGGTAGGAATCATGATCAATCTAGTTCTAATGTTGCTGAATTTATTACCTATTCCACCATTAGACGGGGGGCGAATGGCAGTAAGCTTACTTCCTTCACCTTGGTCGTATAAGTTAGCATCGATTGAGCGTTATGGAATGTTCATATTAATTTTTTTAATTGTAAGTGGATTGCTATCAGCGATTCTATTGCCTTTACTAAGATTTTTCCAAGGGACATTGATTGGTATTTTTGTTTAATTTAAAGGATAGTTTAAAAAAATATGGCGATTGAAAGAATTGTCTCCGGAATGAGACCAACCGGAAATTTACATTTGGGTCATTACAACGGCGTATTAAAAAATTGGATACAACTTCAACATGAAAGTGAATGTTTCTTTTTCGTCGCTGATTGGCATGCATTAACCACCCATTATGATTCTCCTGAGGTGATAGAGCAAAATGTATGGGAGATGGTTATTGATTGGTTAGCTGCTGGAATTGATCCCGCTCACGCCACTGTTTTTATTCAGTCAAAAGTTCCTGAGCATGCAGAGCTCTATACGCTGTTAAGTATGATTACCCCTTTAGGATGGCTAGAACGTGTCCCCACTTACAAAGATCAACAAGAAAAACTGAGTGCAAAGGATTTATCAACTTATGGTTTTTTAGGTTACCCCTTATT
>JAYQUI010000083.1:0-4776 GCA_038147655.1 Nitrosomonadales bacterium | reverse complement strand
CGATGAAGGTCATGTAATGATTCTGTTATCCCCTCTCAATCAAATCATTAGTAAAATCTCCTTTGGTGAAAAAATTTTATTTGAATATCAGAATAAAGATGATCAAAACCTTAAAAATTTTATTAAAGATTTACCTATCAAAGAATTTAAAAGAATTTTATACACTCAATTCAATGATAAGCCAGTTAAGATTGCCACAAGTTATTTTGAAATAGCTATTGAAGAATTATCAGAGATGGAAACATCATCGAGCTTCGAACCAAAAACTATAAAGATTAAAAATAAAGATATAGAATTAACTATACTCCTTCATTGATACATAAGTATGACTTCCAAAATTTTATACTCGCCTGCAAAAATAAATCTCTTTTTAAAAGTAATTAACCAAAGAGAGGATGGCTATCATAATTTACAAAGTTTATTTACTTATATTGATCTTTATGACGAAATAAAAGTGTCATTAAACAAAGATAATAAAAACCAAATTATAGTTAACAATCCATCTATAGACTGTCCCGCAGATGAAGACTTAATTTTCATGGCGTGTAAAAAAATCCTGCCAAAGAACTTTTCTATTGAAATTGATGTTAAAAAAAATATCCCTGATGGGGCCGGTCTTGGAGGAGGAAGCTCGAATGCCGCCACAATACTGATCGCAATCAATGATTTATGCAGCTTGAATCTCTCAAAAAAAGAGTTAGCAAATATTGGTGCTCATTTAGGTGCTGATGTGCCTTTTTTTATTCATAACAACTCAGCCATTGTAGAAGGTGTCGGAGACAAAATCACACCAATAAATTTAGCTCCTATAAAATTACTTTTGTGCTGTCCAAGCCTGAAAATCTCCACAAAAGATATTTTTACCAGTTATAAATTGACAAATAAATCAAAAGAGTTGAAAATTACGGCTCTCAGCAATTATGAAAATCTAATTGATGGGCTTGGAAATGATTTAGAAGCTTTTGTGAGACAAAAAAACTCAACGATAGACGATCTGCTAAGCTACCTTCAGAAGTTTGGCGTGGCTAAATTAACTGGTACTGGATCGGGTTGTTTTTTAATTCTAAATGAAACAATAAATTTGGATGAGGTGAAACAAAATTTACCAAAAAATGTCAGATTTTATGAAGTTTCAAGTGTCAATTATAATATTGCTTATAATGCTCAACATTAGGGGAGTCGCCAAGCTGGTTAAGGCACAGGGTTTTGATCCCTGCATGCGAAGGTTCGAATCCTTCCTCCCCTGCCATTTTTAAGGAGGGTTTATGGATAACCATAGTTTGATGGTTTTTACTGGAAATGCTAACCCTAACCTCGCAAAAAAAGTGACCGATCACCTCAATATTAAGCTTGGAAAAGCTAATGTTGGTAAATTTAGTGATGGTGAAACAATGGTCGAATTACTTGAAAATGTCAGAGGCAAAGATGTTTTTATCCTTCAATCAACCAGCATGCCTACTAATGATTACTTGATGGAAATAATGGTCATGGTTGATGCATTAAAAAGATCTTCTGCTGCCAGAATCACAGCTGCAATTCCTTATCTTGGATACTCCAGACAAGACAGAAGGCCAAGATCTGCTCGAGTTGCTATCACAGCAAAAGTAGTTGCAAATATGTTATCAAGCGCAGGGGTCGACCGGTTACTCACTATGGATTTACATTCAGACCAAATCCAAGGTTTTTTTGATATTCCCGTGGATAATATTTATGCCACACCCGTATTACTTGAAGATTTAACTAATAAAAAACCGGAAAATTTAGTTATTGTTTCACCTGACGTTGGCGGGGTGGTTCGAGCAAGAGCTTGGTCAAAAATTCTAGGTTCAGATCTTGCCATTATCGATAAAAGACGTCCAAAGCCAAATGTTTCTGAAGTTATGAATATTATTGGAGATGTTGAAGGTCGCTCATGTGTTATTGTTGATGATATTGTTGATACTGCAGATACATTAACAAAAGCCGCTTTAGCATTAAAAAATAAGGGGGCTACTGAAGTCAAAGCATTCATCACTCACCCAATCTTATCTGGAAATGCTATTGAAAATATTAATGCATCAGAGCTTGATGAAATTGTAGTAACTGATACAATTACGCTCTCTGAAATTTCACAGCAATGTAAAAAAATCAGACAAATATCTGTGGCAAGTTTATTAGCAGAGACAATTAAAAGAATTAGCCACGAGGACTCAGTAAGCTCATTGTTTATTGATTAATTTAAATGTAGAAGAATTTGGTCGCGAAATCTTCTAACTAACGGAGTTATATTATGAAAATTACTGTTACAGCAGAAAAAAGAGATGTGAAAGGTACGGGTGCGAGCCGCCGTCTTCGCAGAAATGGTAAAGTGCCAGGCATTCTTTATGGAAATCATAAGGATGCGGTATCAATTGTCTTAGACAGCAAAACGCTTCATCAACAATTTCATAAAGAGGCTTTCCATGCTTCCATTTTGGAATTATCTACTGATGGTACAAAAGAATCTGTATTACTAAGAGATTATCAACTTGAGCCTGTCAAAGGTACAATTCTTCATGTTGATTTCCAAAGGGTTAATCAAAATGAGAAAATTCATGTTAACGTTCCTTTTCATTTCATTAATGAGGATATTGCCAAAGGCGTTAAACTTGAAGGCGGCGTAATATCTCATATCATGACAGAAGTTGATATTGCATGTTTACCTAAAGATCTACCTCAATTTATTGAAGTCAACTTGGAAGATCTAGGTTTAGGTGAGTCTGTACATTTATCTGAATTAAAGTTGCCTGAAGGTGTTGAATTAACGGCATTAACTGAAGAAAATGATCCTGCAATCACTTCAATTGTTAAACCTAAAGTTCAGAAAGCTGATGAGCCAGTAGCAGCATCTGAGGACGCAGGAGAAGATGATGCATCTGATGGTGATTCATCAACAGAAGCTTCTGATGAGGGTTCTAATGAAGAGCCAAAAGAAGAGTAAAATTAAATTTTTTGCAATAGACTTAACACCCTTTGCTAAAAGGGTGTTTTTGTTTATATGAGTGGAATAAAATTATTTATCGGTCTTGGCAATCCTGGTTTTGAGTATGAAGAAACAAGACATAATGTCGGATTCTGGTTTAATAATCTTATCGCCAACAACTTAAAACAAACGCTTGATGAGAACTCTAAATTTTTAGGTTTCTATAAAAAAATTGCTGATCTAGAAAACATACACCTTCTTAATCCTACAACATTTATGAATGAATCTGGTCTGTCGGTCGCAAAAATCGTAAATTTTTATAAATTTAAACCTCATGAAATCCTTATCATTCATGATGAATTAGATCTCATGCCAGGAAATATTCGCTTAAAGAATGGGGGTGGACACGGCGGACATAATGGCCTTAAAAGTATTATTGCCAGAATTGGAACAAATGCTTTTTGGCGACTAAGAATTGGTATTGGTCACCCCGGAGATAAGAGTAAAGTAAAAAGTTATGTTTTAAACCGTCCTCAAAAGATCGAGGAAAATCAAATCAATGATGCTATTCTCAAAGGCTACCAAAATCTATCCTATATGATTCATGGCGAGTTTGAAAAAGCAATGTTGAATTTACACACAAAGGAATAGTGAAATGAAATGTGGCATAGTTGGCTTACCTAATGTTGGCAAATCAACCTTATTTAACGCAATTACAAAGTCTGGAATAGAAGCTGCAAATTACCCTTTTTGCACAATTGAGCCAAACACAGGCATTGTTGAAGTTCCAGATTTAAGACTCAACAAATTAGCAGCTATTGTGAACCCTGAAAAAATTATGCCAGCTATTGTTGAATTTGTTGATATCGCTGGGCTAGTTGCTGGGGCTTCAAAAGGAGAAGGCTTAGGAAATAAGTTTCTCGCTAATATTAGGGAGACGAATGCTATCTTGCATATCGTCAGATGCTTTGACGATGAAAACATCGTACATGTAGATGGAAAAGTTGATCCACTTGGAGATATAGAGACCATCAACACTGAATTGATCTTAGCGGACATGGAGTCAGTATCAAAAGCCATTGAAAAAGAAAAAAAGAAATCAAAATCAGGTGATAAAGAGGCTTTAAAAAAACTTAATTTATATGAATTAGTTTTAGAAAAACTTAATCAAGGTACATTATTAAAAGACATGGGTCTCGAAAAGGATGATTTAAAACTTCTTCAGCCATTATTCTTAATTACATTAAAGCCCGTCATGTATGTAGCGAATGTTGATGAGAATGGATTTAAAAATAATGAGTATTTACAAAAAGTAATAGATTTTGCCGAAACACATGGTTCAAAATGTATTCCTATATGTGCAAAAATTGAATCAGAGATTGCTGATTTAACTGATGAAGAAAAAGAATTATTTTTATCAGAGTTAAATGTTGATGAGCCAGGCTTAAACCTTATCATTAGAGAAACCTATGCTCTTTTAAACTTACAAACCTATTTTACAGCTGGAGTAAAAGAAGTGAGAGCATGGACAATTAAAAATGGTTACACAGCGCCAGAATCTGCTGGGGTCATCCATACCGACTTTCAAAGAGGTTTTATTAAAGCTGAAGTAATTTCCTTTGAAGACTATATAAATTTTGGCGGTGAGCAAAAATCTAAAGAAGCAGGCAAACAAAGGCTTGAAGGTAAAGAGTATATTGTAAAAGATGGGGATGTTATTCACTTTAAATTTAATGTTTAGCTTTACATTAATACATGAAAAAAATATAATTCACAGTTCTTTGGTGATGTAGCTCAGCTGGTTAGAGCGCAGGATTCATAATCCTGAGGTCGAG
>JAYQUI010000082.1:0-4818 GCA_038147655.1 Nitrosomonadales bacterium | reverse complement strand
GCAGTTTTATGGACTTGATTAGACTTTATTGAATAGGTAAGTGGTGGAGGTAAGCGGGATCGAACCGCTGACCCCTTGCATGCCATGCAAGTGCTCTCCCAGCTGAGCTATACCCCCAGTTATTTAAACAACGCTATTTTGACTTGGAAATTGATCTAAATCAACTTTAGGTTGCGGTTTCCAGCCTTTTTTTCTGTGTTCAACAACGACGTTAGTGAAGATTCCCCCACGAACATAAAACTTAGCTGTTAATTTCATATAACGTGGCTTTGTTGCTTTAACTAAATCACTCAAAATTTGGTTGGTGACAGCCTCATGGAAACAACCTTCATCTCTAAAGGACCACATATATAATTTTAGACTTTTCAGTTCCACACAGTGCTTATCAGGGATATAATCTAGATAGAGAGTTGCAAAGTCTGGTTGCCCAGTTTTTGGACATAAACAAGTAAATTCTGGTATCTCCATATGGATATGAAAATCACCTTTGGGATTTGGATTACTAAACGTTTCTAACTCTTTAGTCGGTTGTGCGGTTGGCTTACTTCCTAGTTTTGTAAGTTTCATCGTGGTGTATGACCTTTAAAAAATTTTTGCAATTATACAATAATTTTTTTGTAACCATTAGAACTATAGTGAGAAGTATTTGAAGTTAAGACAAATTAAGTTAGCCGGGTTTAAGACCTTTGTAGATCCAACCACCATATCACTTCCTGGCCAACTAGTTGGCATCGTCGGACCAAATGGTTGCGGTAAATCAAACATCATGGAATCAGTTAAATGGGTTCTTGGTTCATCCTCAGCAAAAGAGATGAGAGGGGAATCGATGGAATCTGTAATCTTTAACGGTACAGATACTCGACCTGCCATTTCAAGAGCCAGTGTGGAACTATTATTTGATAACACAGAAAACAAGGTAGCAAACGAATGGGCGAAATACTCTGAAATTGCTGTCAGACGAACGATTGAAAAAGATAAAGGCTCGACTTACTCTATCAATGGAATTAATGTTCGAAGAAAAGATGTCGCTGATCTATTTTATGGAACTGGTTTAGGTACAAGAGGGTATGCCATCATTGGACAGAATACCGTTTCACAACTCGTTGAGGCGAAACCAGAAGAGCTGAAAAACTTTCTTGAAGAAGCAGCTGGAATTAGCAAGTACAAAGAAAGAAGAAAAGAAACAGAATACCGACTTCGTGACACAAGGGATAATCTTCAGCGCGTTAAAGACCTTGAAAAAGAAATCAACTCAGCCATTACCAAACTTGAAGCCCAAGCAGAGGCGGCAAAAAAATATAATTTATTTAAAGATCAATTGAAGCAATTAGAAGCTCAAATGGCTTTCTTAAAAAAAGAATCAGCCGCCTCATTATGGCGAGATTCGCAAGACAAGCTAAAACAATCACAAATTAAATTAGAGCAAAAAAAGTCCGAACTGACAAAAGCAGAACTTGAGGTGGATAATTCACGTGAAGAGCTGAGGTCTGAAAATGAAGCCTTGAATCCAATCCAAACTAACTTTTATGAAATAAGCTCTAAAGTTAGCTCTGTCGAAAGTAAAATCGAGTCCAATCGAAACGAAGAGGAACGAGCAAGAAGTCAGGTTGAACAAAGTAATAATCGCATCAAGGAAATTTCTGCAGAGTTACAAAGGTTAAATGATCTATTTGCTCAGTTGCAAAATGACTTAAAAGAAAATGAACAGCATATCAATGATTATCAAAACTCCTATTCAGAAAAAGAGGACATTTTCAAAAAAGCTGAATTAGAATTTTCGCAAATCAATAATGAATATAAATCAATTGAAGAGAAACTTCAAAATAATAAAGAACAATTCAGGTTGGATCAAAATACGATTTCCTTTATGGACGGCAAGATTCAAGATTTTGATAATAGACAAACACAACTCGAATCAGACTTCAATAACCAACAGACATTACTTAATGAGGCCTCATGCTCTGGTGATGAGCAAATTGCTGACCTAAATTCTCGTGTTGAAAGTTTAAATCAGGAAATACAGTCGCAAAAAGAATTAATCGATAATCATTCAGAAGCGATAGATGCTTTATATGATGAAAGGCAAGACATTCAAACTGAATTAAGCCAAGTTGAGGCTGAAATTAAGTCCTTAAACTCTTTAATCAATTCTCAGGTGGATCAAGAGCAAATCAATACCTGGCTTAATGAAAATAACATCCTTTCAGATAAAAATTTATTAAGCAAAGTAAATATTGAAGAAAAATATACTAAGGCACTAGATTCAGTGATGGGAATTAAATCCAACGCGTTCTTTTCATCTACCTTGGATATTAGCGATGCTTCTTTTGCTGTAACGTTAATGGCATCTTCAAGCCAATCAAAAATTGATAGCCCAAGTTTTGAAAACTTAACTCCGTTGAGTCAGTTAATTCAATCAGATGCAGAATATCAGTCCGTTATTGGAGAGATGACTCACAATGTATTTATTATTGAAGATTTAAACAATCTAGAGACTTATCGTCAAAAGCTCAAACCAGGACAAACATTAGTAGATATAAAAGGGAATATTTATGGAAAGCTTTATCAATACATCCATGGAAACAATGATTTGTCTGTGGATGCGTTTGCCACAAAAGCAAAAATTGAAGAGCTTGGCGGAATACTTCATAAGCTGAATGAAAAGAACCAATCAGTTCTTACTGAGATTTCTTCCAAAAAAGAGAAATTAGATGAATATAGAGACAGTCTAAATGATCTTATAGAGCATCGTGATGCAGCAGAAAAAGAGTCTAAAGCTCTAGAAATTCAATTTTCAAGACAAAGATACCAAAAAACATCAGCTACAGAGAGAATTCAGGCCATCTCTCAAGAATTAGAAACATTAAAGAAAGACAAAGAATTAATATCAACAGATCGACAAACTAAATATAGCAATACCCAGAATCTTGAAAAGATAATTTCTGATTTTACAAATGATCTTGAAAATTTATTATCAAACAGGGACATTAAAGAAGAAGCTTACAATGAAGCTAAAAGAATCTTTGATGATGCTGAAAAAGAAAAACGTGAAATTGAATACAAGATTAATTTAGCTCAGACGAAGGTTAGTGATTTATCTGAAAGAAAAGAAATCTTAACTAATGAACAAAATTCATTAATGAGGACTTCGAGTGAGTTTAATTTAGATATGTTTGCTCAAAGGCATAAGGACCTCAATCAAGACCTAGAAAATTTTCTAAAAGAAAAACAAGCTGCAGAAGCCCAATTAAAAGAAAAACGAGACCAGTTAGCGATTAAAGAGGCTGATCTTCGAGATAAAGAACAATCTAGGCTTATCTTAATACAAGAAATATCGCCAATTACTGAAGCTTTTCAATCAGAGATACTAAAGGAACAACAAACCAAGATTGATTTTGATTATGCAGCTAAAGAGTTTTCAAGATTTAATATTAACGATGAAGAAGTTCTTAATAGTATTAATGGCGAAAGTGCATCTATAATTTCTGAAAAAATTGAAAAACTAAATCAAAAAATTGAACGTATAGGTCCTATAAATATGGCCGCAGTATCAGAGCTTGATGGGGAACGAGAGAGGGTGAAATACATCACAGCACAGGTGGAAGACTTGTCTGAAGCAAGCTCAACGCTTGAGTCTGCAATTGGAAAAATTGACCGTGAAACTCGTGAAAAACTTAAAGAAACTTATAACAGTGTTAATCAAAACTTAAATGATTATTTTAGAAAGTTGTTTGGTGGTGGTAAGGCAGTCCTTGAGCTTCTAGGTAATGAAATACTCGACACTGGTTTACAAATTGTTGCACAGCCACCAGGTAAAAAGAATACAACGATTCATCTTTTATCTGGGGGTGAAAAAGCTCTTACAGCAATAGCTCTAGTTTTTGCCTTATTTAGACTTAATCCAGCACCATTTTGTTTATTGGATGAGGTTGACGCTCCACTTGATGATTCAAACACAGAGAGATTCTGTGATTTAGTGAAAGAAATGTCTTCTAACACTCAATTCTTGTATGTTTCGCACAATAAAATTACCATGGAGCTTGCTGAGCAGCTTATTGGAGTAACAATGCAAGAATCTGGTGTCTCAAAGATCGTTGAGGTAGACCTAAATAATGCAAAAAATACAACTCAAAATGAAACCACTCAGGTGAGTTCATGAGCGATATTCAGATTGCTTTGTTAATCTTAGGATTAACAATTATTTTATTCATGATAATTTTTAACTGGATACAGTTAAAAAAAACCAGAGCAAAGCAAAAGAAAACAGAGTCAATGCATCGACAAAAAGATCCATTGTTTGATAACGGATCTAACAATCCTCCAGAGTTAGATGATTACATTGTGCATGATCCAATTAATCAGCCAGATTCAAAAGAATTTTTAAAGAAAAATTTACCTGATGAGATTAATATGGACTTTGAGTCCGTGGTTAGCCTGACCTTGAATAAGACCAGTGAAGCCGGAGTGTTATTAAATCTCAATTTAACTTCTTATCTTCAAGACCTCAGATTGAGTTTATATCTTCGAAAAGATAATGATCTGTGGGCAACCGGGGAGGCAATTGATGAAAGCTTTACCTTTGATCAAATTTTATTATCACTGCCTCTAATTTCTAGAAAATTAGACATTACTGAAGATGTTAAAAAAAATTTTTTATACTTTATTGAAAAAATTAGAGAACAGTTAGAAGTGAATCAGATATGGTTATCTAATGAGGATATTGTTGAAAGAGCAGCTGAACTTAGTACGTTTAAAACCTTAATTAATAAAAATTTTCTAGTTAAAATTCAACCCAAAACAGATAGCTCGTTTCATTTT
>JAYQUI010000081.1:0-4849 GCA_038147655.1 Nitrosomonadales bacterium | reverse complement strand
GTAGAAGCTTCTTTTTGCGTCATAACTTAACCTTTTTTTCTTAACAGGTGACCACCAAATGCATTACGCATAATTGACAGTAGCTTATATCCATAGCCTTTTTGTTTTTCTTGAGATCTGAACCTTACTTGAAGTGCTAGGGTTAATACTGGGGCAGGGATTCCTAAATCAACAGACTCAACAACAGTCCATCGTCCTTCACCTGAGTCTGCTACATAGGGTTCGATATTGTCTAGGTTTTGATCTCCCTTCAGAGACTCAGCCGTTAGATCAAGCAACCAGCTTCGAACTACTGATCCATGTCTCCAAAGTTCGGTTACTTTTGCTAGATCAATATCAAACTCTGTTTTTCCTTTAAGAAGTTCTAAGCCCTCAGCGAAAGATTCCATCATTCCATATTCGATGCCGTTGTGAATCATCTTTGTATAGTGGCCAGAACCAATTGGTCCCACATGCAGCCAGCCATCTTGCTGATTGGGCGCCAAAGCTCTAAGAACAGGTTCAACTGCTTTTGCAACATCATTATCAGCACCTACCATTAAGCAATATCCATTATCAAGGCCCCAAACACCACCTGAAGTGCCGCAGTCCATAAAGCCAATATTGTGCTCTTTTAACATTGCTCCAATTTTGACGCTGTGTTTGTAATTTGAATTACCACCATCCACAATGATGTCACCAGGGTTTAACATAGGGATAAGGTCATCAATTTGTTTTTCCGTGACTTCTCCAGCTGGGAGCATCATCCAGATGATTTTTTGTCCTTCAAGTTGATTAACTGCATCTTCAACTGAGCTGGCTGGAATTAAATTCTCTTCTTGTTCAAGCTTTGCAATCATCTCTGATGACATGTCAAATCCGACCACATTAATTCCATTACGAATTAAGCGTGTAGCCATATTCCCACCCATTTTTCCAAGTCCAAGCATTGCAATTTTCATATTTATCCTTTTGTTAAAGTTATTTTTTTGGTAATCTTGTGGATTACATTTTTAAGGTCAGAATTATACCAAACCATGGGGTAGTCTGATAGTTTTTTAATCCCTCAAATTATATAAAAATCAATATGCACCAAAAACTAAACTGGAAAGATTTTCAAGATAAAAATCAGCTGGAATCAATATTACTTCAAGACATTTTAAACATTGCTAAAAATGCAATAAGTGAAAATGGAAGTTTTAAAATTGTAATGGCAGGTGGATCAACCCCCGAAAAGTTATATAAATCATTTCTCGATGTTCGTAATCAAAATTTTAGTGATTGGGAATTGTATGTTGGGGATGAAAGATGCCTCCCAGAAGATTCTAAAGACAGGAATAGCCATATGATAAAAAGATCATTTATTGATCATTTGCCGGATGACTCAAAACCTAAATTTTTTCCCATCAATACTGAAAAAGGGTCTCAAGAAGCCTCGAGTGAATATAACAGTATTATTGACAACATAGATCAATTTGACCTTGTTTTATTAGGTTTGGGGGAGGATGGACACACCGCAAGCCTGTTTCCTGGACATCAATGGGATAATCAATTAAATGCCGTTGCCGTATCGAATGCACCTAAACCTCCTTCGGATAGGGTGTCGATGACCCCTAAAGCTTTTTTAAAAGCCGACAAAATATTTTTTATAGTAACGGGCCATGGAAAGAAAGATGCAGTTAATGCATGGAAAGAAGGGGAAGGTATACCTGCTTCAAAAATTATGTCCGAAAATCTTATCGACGTTTATTGCAATCTTGATTAATCTTTTTGAATTACAATTTTAGGAAATTTATCTTTGAAATTTTCTTTCATTTGAGCAATTTTGATACTCACTTTTTCAGCGATTGATAAAAAAGCTTCATTTATGGATGGGTTTTCATTATCTAGTAATGGCGGCGCCCCTGAATCCATTTTCTTCTGAATCATTGCATTTAGTGGTATCGAGCCAAGTAATAAAATATTATTTTTAGCCGCTAACTTTTTTCCCCCATCTTCACCAAAAATATGTTCATGATGGCCACAGTTTGGACATTCAAAAACGGCCATATTTTCTACGAGTCCAATGTTTGGAATATTGACCTTATCAAACATACCAATACCTTTTTGTGCATCAATTAAAGCAACATCTTGAGGAGTGGTCACAATGACAGATCCTGTTACAGGCACTTTTTGAGCCAAGGTAAGTTGTGTGTCCCCAGTGCCCGGAGGTAAATCAATAATTAAATAATCTAAATTATTCCAATTTGTCTCATTAAGGAGTTGTTGTAAGGTATTTGTAACCATTGGACCTCTCCACACCACAGGCGTATCTGGATCAATCAGGTATCCTATAGACATGGTTTGAATGCCATGAGAAATAATTGGTTCCATACTTTTTCCATCTTGGGATTCTGGTTTTTTATTTGCACCAAACATCAATGGTTGGCTTGGGCCATAGATATCAGCATCAAGAATACCAACCCGAGCACCTAACTGATGTAAAGCGATTGAAAGATTGCAGGCGACCGTTGATTTTCCAACACCACCTTTACCAGAAGCAACAGCAATAATATTTTTTACATTTTTGATGCTTTGCGTCGTCCCTTGCGTTTTATGGCTTACTACATCTAGCTCAAGAGAAATGTTAATTTTTTTATCAATATTATTTAGGCATTCAGTAATCATGTTTTTATAATTCTGCTCTAGATTTTTGAACGTAAAACCCATCTTAATAATGATATCCAACTGATCTTCAGTCTCATTAACAGCTATATTTTTTTTAAGAAAAGGTTTGATTTGATTATGTTGATCAAAAATATTTTCTATTGAGTCTTTTATATTTTCCATTGCACTTTATTTCGGTTGAATTAGTAATTATTTGTTAGAATACGATCATTAATTTTTTATAAAGTTTACATGCGAAGAATTTTAATTACATCCGCACTTCCTTATGCTAATGGGAGTATACATCTTGGACACCTCGTTGAATATATTCAAACAGATATTTGGTCAAGATTTCAAAAAATGAACGGTCATGAAGTATTTTATGTGTGTGCTGACGATACCCACGGCACACCGATCATGATTAAGGCGCAAAATGAAGGCATCACTCCGAAGCAATTGATTGCTAATGTCCATAAAGAACATGCTCAAGACTTTGCAGACTTTTATGTGAATTTTGATAACTTCTATTCGACTGATTCAAAAGAAAATCAGTTTTATTCCGAGGAGATTTTTAAATCTTTAGATAGAAATAAGAAAATTTCTACCAAAGAAATTGAGCAATATTTCGATGAAGATAAACAGATGTTTCTTCCAGACAGGTTTATCAAAGGTGAATGCCCTAAATGTAATGCAAAAGATCAATATGGCGACTCTTGTGAAGCTTGTGGAGCAACCTATTCACCTACCGATTTAATTAACCCTTATTCAGCATTATCTGGAACTACCCCAATAAAGAAAAAAACAAAGCATTACTTTTTTAATTTATCTGAATGTGAACAATTTTTAAAAGATTGGACAGCATCTGGAACATTACAACCTGAAGCAGAGAATAAAATCCAGGAGTGGTTTAAATCTGGATTACAAGATTGGGATATTACGAGAGATAAACCATATTTTGGCTTCTTGATTCCTGGTGAAACTGATAAATATTTTTACGTTTGGCTGGATGCACCAATTGGGTACATGGCTAGCTTTAAAAATCTAATTGATCAAAAAGGAAATATTAACTTTGATGATTTTTGGTCACACGATAGCTCAACCGAGCTTTATCATTTTATTGGGAAAGATATACTTTATTTTCATGCATTATTTTGGCCAGCAACATTAAATTTCGCAGGCTACAGAAAGCCTACTAAAATTTTTGCACATGGTTTTCTAACTGTGAATGGTGAGAAGATGTCCAAGTCCAGGGGGACATTCATCACCGCAAGGAGCTTTTTGAATAATATCCATGAGCCAGAATTCCTGAGATATTATTTTGCATCTAAATTAAATGATTCAATGTCAGATATAGATTTAAATTTAGACGATTTAATGTCTAAAGTAAATTCTGATTTGGTAGGTAAACTAGTGAATATTCCAAGCAGAACATTCGGGTTTATTCATAAGTTATTTGATGGAAAAATAAAATTTATAGATCAATTACCCTCTGATAGTAAATATTCACAATTGGTATTTAAATCGATCGATCTTGAAAATGAAATATTGGACTTATATGAGTCACGTTTATATAGCCAATTAGTCAGAAAAGTTTTCACATTGGTTGAAGAGGTAAATGAGTTAATAAGCGATGAACAGCCTTGGAGCTTAGCAAAAGACCTTGAACAGAACAACGATCAGCTTCATAACATTCTTACCACATCAGCAATTGTATTCAGAAATTCAATAATTTATCTTTCTCCAATTCTTCCAAATTTATCTAAAGAAGTAGCCAGCTTATTCAATGAAACTGATTTTAATAGCTTCAATCAAATTAAAGATAATATAAAAAAAATTAATCAATACAAACACTTATATCAAAGACTTGATAAAGATAATCTAGTTAAATTAATAGAAGATAATAAAATTATGGATAATAAAAATAATACAAAAGAAGATCTTGGTACAGGAAATCATATTTCAATTGATGATTTTATGAAAATAGATCTTCGAGTTGCAGAGGTGCTTGAAGCAACTCATGTAGAGGGTGCAGATAAATTGCTTCAGGTAACTTTAAATGTCGGAGAATTAGGTAAGAAAAATGTTTTCGCAGGAATAAAGTCAAAATATAATCCAGAGTCTTTAGTTGGAAAAAAAGTAAGTTATGTTGCCAATCTTGCACCTAGAAAAATGAAGTTTGGCGTCTCAGAAGGCATGATTCTTGCGGCATCTGACAGTAATGATG
>JAYQUI010000080.1:0-4962 GCA_038147655.1 Nitrosomonadales bacterium | reverse complement strand
TTGTTTCAGAATTTGTAGTGATTTTATTTTTCCACCAATACATCGACTGAACATTATCAATGAGATTGGCACATGCAATCAATCTTTTATTGAGTAATTCACCAATAAAAAGCTTACATTTATTTTTGGGTAATGTGGTTATGATGAGTTTAGGTCTATTAAACAACATAAAAAACTATTCAAATGATTTTCAATACATTATAGTTGGAATCATATGTTATTTAAAAAACATTTAACAGAAGCTGGAAAACCTTACTGGAAACATTTTATTTTTGCTTTTAGGGCTGGTTTCCTTCTAATTTATGCTGGAATTACTTCAATTATCCATGCGTTAATTCCATCTTTATTTCCTTTTGTAAGTCAGAAAATTGTCCAAAAGTTAATTAAAGAATCTGAACAAGAAAGAAGATCAAAATGAAATATTTACTCATCCCCTTTTTAATCTTATTTAATTGTATCGGTCATGCATTACAAATTGGGGATGTGACTCCTGACTTTGATGCCAGCACAACGAAAGGTGATCTTAATTTTTACAAATGGTCTAAAGATAGTTGGGTGGTATTATTTTCTCACCCAGGAGACTTTACACCGGTCTGCACAACTGAGCTCGCATACGCTGCTTTTCTTCAACCCGAATTTGCTGATAAGAATGTCAAACTTATTGGTCTTAGCGTCGACTCACTTGAAGACCACAAGGAGTGGATCCCACACGTCAATGCTTATAAAGAAAAGATTAAAACAGAGTTTTCTCTTGAAAAATCTTTGGATAAGTTTACCGATGTATTTAAAAGTCGTCCTGATGTGGATTATCCAATCATCGCAGACACCTCAATGAAGATTGCAAAAATTTTTGATATGATACATCCAAATGCTAATCCTAATGAAAGTGCTTTTGGGATTAAACACAAAGCTACTATTAGATCTGTATTTATTATTTCGCCTGATAAAAAAGTCCAAACCATTCTCACCTACCCCATGCACGTCGGAAGAAACTTTTATGAAATTCTCAGGACTGTTGAAGCCCTTCAAGTCGCAGATAAATATAAAGTGTCTACGCCTGCAAATTGGAACCCAGGGGATGACGTGATTGTACCGACCTACATTACCAACGACATGATTGAAGAACATTATTCAACTAATGAATTTACCGAACATCAAAAATATTTAAGGATGATCGAACAGCCAGGTTTTTATCAAGGAAATAAAAATAGAAATAAAAGCCGGATATATAAAAAATAATTAATTCACATCAAGAATTGTTAGTGTGCCTGCCTTCATATCGGGAATGTAAACTTTTTTGTTATCCTGACTTAAACTAATATCGGCTGCCGCTTCAAATTTGTCATTTATCAGTTCAGCTTTGCCTGCAATTAGCTTGTAAAGTTTCCCTTCTAACCAACTACTTAAAAAGAAGGTATCTTTTACTTTAGCAATTCCATCGCCACCGTTAAATCCTTCAGCAATTTTCTTGAAAGATTTTTTATTTAAATCAGCCTTAAAAAATTCACCGGCCCAGTCCAAAACATAGAGCGTGTCTCCATCAAGAAGAAGGCCGTTGGGAGCTTTAACTAAATTTCTCTCATCCTCAAATATAGTTTCTATTTCACCAGAGGTCTTAATTATAAAGATCTGACCAGTGCTCTTAAAATCACCTGAATCAGAGACATATAAATTTCCCTTATCATCCACATCAATATCATTCAAAAAGACAGGACTCCTTGGAAATTGCATTGTTCCTGCATAAACAGCAGACGTTTTATTTTCAATATCTACCTCAACAACAACATCTCGATCAGTCACGTAAATTTTGTTATCAAACAATACCAAACCTTTCGGATCATATAAGTCATCAACGATTGTTGTTAAATTTCCACTTTTATCAATCATTGTAATTTTCCCGTCTTTATCAACATCTCGTTCGCCTATTTCTGAGACATAAATATTTCCGTCTTTGTCTTGAGCAACTGACTCAGGCATCTTGAAACCCTGGATGACAACATCAGCAAATACTGAACTAGATAACAAACTTAAACATAATAAAATCCAAAGCAATCTCATAATCATTCCTAACAATTAACGTGTTAATTTCCAAACTGGTGATTTTCTTAGATCAGTAATTAAATAGATACCGCCATCTTGATCGATCTCAAAATCACGTATGCGACCTATATCGCCACTCAGGATAACCTCCTCACCAACAATCTCTCCGTCTTCAAAATCCAATCGAATGAGACTTTCCCCATTGAGTGAACAAACAATTAAATCACCTTGCCACTCAGGAAAGGTTTGTCCTGAATAAAATTGTACACTGCTGACAGCCATCGAAGGCACCCAGTTCAGTTTGGTTGAAGTAAATTGATCATCGAACGGTGATTTACCAATCTTGATACCAGTGTATTCACTACCGCCCCATGATATATGTTTCCAGCCAAAATTTGCTCCAGGCTGAGCAATAGCAATATGATCTCCCCCTCTAGGCCCATGACTTGAAAATAAAACATCATTTTCTGGTGTCAAAGTAATTCCTTGTGGATTTCTTACACCTATGGAATATATTTCAGGGAGCCAATCAGGATGAGATGTAAAATGGGGGTTATCATTTGGAACTGACCCATCTGTTTTAATTCGAATGATACTTCCAGGATGGGTATTCGGATCTTGAGCAATCATCTCACCACCTCGCTCACCAAAACCGGCATATAAGTCATCGCCTTTAATTACGATGCGTGATCCATAGTGCCTATTTTCTTTTAACTTTGGTGAGGCAATTAAAAGATTTTGAAAATCTGTAATTTCATTAGCCTGAAGCTTTCCTTTGGCAATTGCTGAACTGGAAAATTTACCATCATGATCATAGCTATAGGTAAAATATAGATATTCATCTTTTTGATTAAAATAAACGTCCAACAAACCACCCTGCTTGCCTCCAGGTTTGTATTCAACGTGTTGGATATTATGATTAATTTGGGTTTTGCCGGCAGTTTTTTTATTTAGTTTAAATAAACCACCGCCTTTTTCTGAAATGATCATCTCTTCATTATTAAGGGAGGTTATACCCCAAGGGTGCTCAAAGGAAACAACAAGTTTTTGTAACTTATATTCTGAATTAGTTTTAGGATACTTTATGTAATCACTTATTTTTTGATCTGCTAAAGCAAAAGAGAGATTAAAACTTATAATGAAAATAATTATTTTATTGAGCATGTAAATATCTATTTTTAAATATCTAAGATAATTGTAAGAATATAGTTTTAACAAAAGAAAACAATTCTTCTCTATCAATTTCTAAACATTAACATTATTAACCAAAATACTATATTTATTTTTTGGATGCTAACACACATCTTTGTAAATTATTCTGTCTATTTCCTAATCTTAATAACATGTATAATTAAATTATGTTTTTTAATAAAATTAATGTCCTAGCCGAAAAACAAAAAGCAAATTCAAAATGGAAAATTTTATTTAAGGATCATATATTTACTGTTAAGCCTATTGAACTACATGAAGATCCAGTTTTTTACACAATAGGATCATGCTTTGCTGAATATGTAAAAAAAGCACTAGAAATTAAAACTAATAAAAAATCATATCCTTTTTATGATGAAGTTATTTTTAATAAAAATACTCAATTAGTAGATACATTAAATTATGATAATTTCCATATGAATTTTTATTCATCCTCATCTATTATCCAAGAATTTAAAAGAAGCTTTAGTAATAATCAAGAATTTTTCCCCATACCTATAGAAGGGATTATTATTGAAAATGGAACAAAAGTTAAAAAAAATAATTCCATCATATATCAGGACCCTTACAGAAGAGAAGTTTACGCAAATACTCGAGAGGAGTGTATTGAACTCTCAAACAAAATAAATAAAATTGCTAAAGAAGGTTTATTAAAATCTAATACGTTTATAATAACCTTAGGTCTTATTGAAATATTTTATTGTAAAAAAACTCAAAAAATATACAACCAGCATCCTGGCTATCAAGGAATTGGGTATTCTAGTAAAAACTTAGAATTTAAAAGGTTAACCTATGAGGATGTTAAAGAAGATTTACATGAAATAGTTACATTTTTAAAGTCAATTAATAATAAGAATAAAATTATTTTCTCTGTTAGTCCAATACCACTGGGTATGACTTTTTCAGAAGAAGATATTTATACAGCAAACTTGTACAGCAAATCAACATTAAGATCCGCAGTACAAACTGTAATAGATAATGAAAATGGGGTTTATTATTTTCCTGCATATGAATTAGCAATGAATCTAGGATCTTATTTTTTTCAAGAAAGAGATCTGCGACACGCAAAAAAAGAATATGTTTCACAGATTATGGATGTATTTCTAGGAGCGATTAAAATAAAAACATGAGTTCTAAAATCAATATAGATGAACAAATTGCAGAAATGCACAAAAACTTAGATATGAAAATATATTTAGAAGCCTTTTATTCAAATATAGCAATCGGTCCATTAAATTTTTACGATCTATTTAACTACTGTAGTAAAACAACTCAAACTGGAATACCTTTTTTCAAAGCATTTAGAAGAATAGATAGACTTCATATATTACTTAAATATTTTATTTATGCTCAAAACAATAGTCATGGAAGTGTCGCAGAATGTGGTGTTTATAAGGGTATGTCTGCACTAGCCATGACAATACTAATGGCAGAAATGTCTCAAATTCAAAAAAAAGAAAATTCACAAATTTGGCTCATTGATAGCTATGAAGGATTGAGTGAACTTGCCCCTGAAGATTTCATTGAGGAAGACAAATTTAAGAAAGGTCATTTTGCAGTACCTCTTGAATATGTAAAACAACATTTTAATAATATTGATTTTGTAAAATTCGCGAAAGGTTGGATCCCGGATGTTTTCAAAAATTTACCTGACCAGGAATATTCTTTTGTTCACATTGATGTTGATCTGCACGATCCAATTCGGGATAGTTT
>JAYQUI010000079.1:0-4978 GCA_038147655.1 Nitrosomonadales bacterium | reverse complement strand
TTTCCATTTAAAGCTTTCACGACATCATTTTGTTTATAAGCTTTTGGTCCAATATGATTCTGTGCGATTGCCAGCCAGCAATCAATCTTCACAGGAAGTTTATTAAGAGAGGCCGCTTCCAGGATTCCTAAGGCAGTAGCAGAACCATTCATATCCTCATGCATGCTAAACATGTATTTTGATGGTTTTAGATTATGACCACCGGTATCAAAACAGATACCCTTTCCAACAAGGGTGATTGTTTTTTTGAAAGTTTTGGGTTGATAAGTCAGATGAACGATGGCTGCATCTTGTGGCTCAGAACCTTGCCCCACTGCAACAAAGGCCCCAGCTCCCATTTTTTTTAATTGGCTCATGTTGTATTCTTTGAATTTCCATTTTCTTTTAGTCGCCAGTTTTTTTATTTCTTGACGATAATGAGTTGGGGTCAAGTCATTGGGTGGGGTCATCGTAAGCATTCTGGATAAGGTGTTCCCCTCTACCAAAGCTTCAATTTCCGAAATATCTTTAGCAGATAAGTTGCCGTAAAAATTAATTACTTTTAGTTGTTTTTTTTCAGTTTTACTTTTTCTTGAAGGTAGATCTTGAGAGTTTAAAAGGGCTGTATATAACAACTCACGGTTCCACGTGGGATCATCATCTTCACAATATAAATTAATCGTATCTGGGTTTTCACTTAAAAGATTTTTTAGTCCTTTTCTTAAGTGTGTCTGTATTTTAAAAGTACTTTTAGGGCTGTATTTTACAAACACATGATGGCCAGCATTATCCCCATCAACGCTTAAAAATTTAGTCTCCAAATCATTAAATTTCATATTTAAACGTTTTAGTTTAGCTTTTGCCATATCCGAAAATAATTCAGATTTATCATTTTTAATGACATTTAGATAATGTTTCGCAGATTTTAGCGACATTTTAGCTGAGCTTTTTTGAAGATTAATTTTTACTTTCATGCTTAGACTCCACCCCTTAATTTTTTTATGAAAAACTGATTATTTATCGTAAAATTATACTCTTCGAGACATGTTTCACACTTAAAGTTCTTAAAATATTATTAGAACAAATTAAGTCTAATTTTTACGTTTTTACTTTGGAGTTGTAGTTTATGGAGTTGTATCCAGATACAGATATTCAAGAAACCCAGGAATGGATAGATTCACTTAATTCAGTCATCGAATCAGATGGAGCTGAGCGTGCTCATTATCTGATCGAAATGATGATTGATCAGGCTCGTCGCTCAGGATCTAATCTACCTTACAATGCTACTACTTCATACGTAAATACGATACCGACCCATTTACAACAAAAACATCCAGGCGATCCTGATATGGAAAGAAGAATCAGGGCCATCATTCGTTGGAATGCGGTGATGACGGTATTGCGAGCTAACGAAAAATCTCCAGGAATCGGTGGGCATATTGCAAGCTTTCAGTCTTCTGCAACTCTTTATGATGTAGGTTTTAACCACTTCTTCCGCGCACCAAATGAAAACTTTGATGGGGACTTAGTCTTCTTTCAAGGCCACAGCTCACCAGGTATTTATTCAAGAGCATTTTTAGAAGGTCGATTAACTGAAGATCAACTCAGTAACTTTAGACTTGAATCAACGGGACAAGGGCTTTCAAGCTACCCGCACCCTTGGTTGATGCCAGACTTCTGGCAATTCCCAACGGTGTCTATGGGACTCGGTCCTATTATGGGAATTTATCAAGCCCGCTTTCTTAAATACCTTCATGACCGGGGAATTGCTGACACTAGCGATCGTAAAGTCTGGGTATTTTGTGGTGACGGTGAGATGGATGAGCCAGAGTCACTAGGTGCGATATCACTCGCGGCACGAGAAAAACTAGACAATCTTATTTTCGTTGTGAACTGTAACCTGCAACGCCTAGACGGTCCGGTTAGAGGAAACGGAAAAATAATCCAAGAATTAGAATCTGATTTTAGAGGTTCTGGCTGGAACGTGCTGAAAGTAATCTGGGGTTCTTACTGGGATCCTTTATTTAATTTGGATAAAGAAGGTTTCCTTAAAAAACGTATGGAAGAATGTGTAGACGGTGAATTCCAAAACTTTAAAGCCAAAGGTGGTGCTTACACAAGAGAACATTTCTTTGGCAAGTACCCTGAATTAAAAGAGATGGTCTCCGCCATGTCAGATAGCGACATATGGAGACTAAACCGTGGTGGTCATGATCCGCATAAAGTATATGCTGCTTACGCTGCGGCAACGTCACATAAAGGTCAGCCATCAGTCATTCTTGCTAAAACAGTTAAAGGGTATGGTATGGGAGATGCTGGTGAAGGTCACAATGTTAGCCATCAGCAGAAGAGTATGGATATTGAGTCACTGAAAAAATTTAGATCACGATTCGATCTTCCTATTTCAGATGAAGAAGTAGAAAATTTAAAATTCTACAAACCAGAACCTGATTCGCCAGAAATGACTTATATGCGCGAGAGAAGAGAAGCGTTAAATGGATCATTGCCTCAAAGAAAAACCAAAGGTAACTCATTAACGGTTCCAAGATTAGATAGCTTCTCAAATCTTCTAACATCAACAGGTGAGAGAAAAATATCAACCACCATGGCATTTGTTCGCATGTTAACCACAATGGTGAAAGATAAAGAGATTGGTAAATATGTGGTACCGATTGTTCCTGACGAAGCGAGAACGTTTGGTATGGAAGGTATGTTTAGACAATTAGGAATTTATTCCTCAGTAGGTCAATTGTATGAACCGCAAGATGCTGACCAGGTGATGTTCTACAAAGAACAGAAAGATGGACAAATTCTTGAAGAAGGGATTAATGAGGCTGGTTCGTTTTCATCATGGATCGCATCTGGCACTTCTTACAGCACCACAGGAATACAAACCATTCCTTTTTATATATTCTATTCTATGTTTGGCTTCCAGAGAATTGGTGACCTTGCGTGGGCGGCTGGTGATTCCAGAACAAGAGGTTTCTTACTAGGTGCCACTGCAGGACGAACCACATTAAATGGTGAAGGACTTCAACACGAAGATGGACACAGTCATTTATTATCAGCGACCATCCCTAATTGTGTATCGTATGATCCCTGCTTTGCTTATGAGTTGGCTGTGATTGTTCAAAATGGTCTATATCGCATGATCGAAAATCAAGAAGATGTGTACTACTACATCACGATTATGAACGAAAACTACTCTCACCCTGATATGCCAAAGGGTGTGGAAGATCAAATCATTAAGGGTATGTACCAATTTAGCAAAGCCCCTGGCAAGGCCAAAAACAAAGTTCAGCTTATGGGTTCAGGGGTTATCTTAAGAGAGGTAATTGAAGCAGCACAGTTGCTTGAAAATGACTGGGGTATTGAATCAGATATTTGGAGCGTGACGAGCTTTACTGAACTTCGTCGCAATGCTTTAGATGTTGAAAGGCATAATCTCTTAAACCCTGATGATGAACAACGATCATTTATCCAAGAGCAAATTACTGACACTGAGTCACCAATTATTGCTTCGACGGATTATATGAAGTCATTTTCAGATCAAATTGCTAACTTTATTCCTAACTCATTTACCTCCCTTGGAACAGATGGGTTTGGAAGATCTGATAGCCGCGAAGCACTGAGATCATTCTTTGAAGTAGATCGATACTATGTTGTCCTTGCTGCCTTAAAAGCATTGAAGGATCAAGGCAAAATTGATAAAAAAATAGTGAGCGAAGCGATTAAAAAATACAACATTAATCCTTCTAAAGTTAATCCTGCATTGAGTTAATTATGAGTGAAATTTTAATACCTGATATTGGTAATTTTGATAGTGTTGACGTCATCGAGATCCTGGTTAAACCAGGTGATAAAGTCAATAAAGATGATCCGCTCATAACCCTAGAGTCAGATAAGGCCTCAATGGATATCCCTGCCACTGAATCTGGAATCATCAAAGAGATTAAGGTCAGCGTGGGTGATAAGGTAAAAGAAGGAATTGCCATTGCCACTTTTGAAAGCGCTCCCAGCGACGAAAAAAAGGTGGAGTCAAAACCAGCTGCGAAAAAAGAAGCAGCTAATGATGTAAAAGACAAAATTATTAGCGAACCTTCGCGACCTGCTCCAGAGCCGCCTCAGACAATCCAACCTGAAAACAAACCCATGCCAGTGGCAGAAAGTATTGTTGCCGAGCCAGGTAAAAAAAGTCATGCCTCACCTTCTGTCAGAAGATTTGCCCGTGAGTTAGGGGTTGACTTATCCTTCATTAATGGTTCAGGGCGTAAAAATAGAATTCTTATTGAAGACGTTCAGAATTATGTCAAGGGTGAGTTAAGCAAGCCGCGCACTCAAAATATGGGGGCTAATTTTGCACCAAGCCCGATGCCTGTCATCGATTTTGATAAATTTGGTCCAAACGAGACGAAGCCGCTTTCAAAAATTAAAAAAATATCAGGATCAAACCTTCATCGAAACTGGGTGTCAGCGCCACATGTTACTCAATTTGATAATGCAGACATCACTGACTTGGAAGCCTTTAGAAAATCGATGCAGGCTGAAGCAGAAAAACGTGGTACCAAATTAACTCTATTAGCCTTCCTTATGAAGGCTGCAGTGAATGCGCTTAGAGCCTACCCTATATTCAATACTTCTTTAGCTGCAGATGGTGAGAGTCTAATTTATAAGAATTATTTCAATGTTGGTTTTGCCTGTGATACACCCGACGGGTTAGTTGTTCCTGTAGTTAAAGGTGTTGAAAAGAAAGACGTTCTTGAGATTGCTCAAGATTTATCCGCCCTATCTGCGAAAGCACGAGAACGAAAGCTCACGATTGATGAGATGCAAGGGGGTTGTTTTACCATATCCAGCCTAGGCGGTATTGGTGGAACTAAATTTACTCCGATCATCAATTGCCCGGAAGTGGCTATTTTGGGTGTGTCCAAAGCTGAAATGCAACCCATCTATGACAACAATTCCAAAGGATTTGAGGCGAGATTAATATTGCCGCTTT
>JAYQUI010000078.1:0-5122 GCA_038147655.1 Nitrosomonadales bacterium | reverse complement strand
CCTGCAAAGCCTTAGACGCCGGTTCGATTCCGGCACGCGCCTCCATTCTTTTTTATAAAGGATGATGATAGAATACGTTTCGTTGCCCGGGTGGTGAAATTGGTAGACACAAGAGACTTAAAATCTCTCGATCTTACGATCGTGCCGGTTCGATTCCGGCCCCGGGCACCACTTTTAATCTTTGGATGTCATGAGCGAAAAAGAATTAAAAAAAATTAATCAAAATTTACAAGCAATTTTAAAAACTCTAAAAATAGTTTTTGCTATCATTGCTTTTTTTGCATTCTTATATTTTTCATTATTAATTTACTTGTTTGTTAGTGGATAATTGAAAAGCTTTGTTTTAATAAATCAACCCTCTCAAGAAATAATCGATTCTCTTTATCATTGGCGCAATAGATTTCAAATAAAAAAAAATTCTACTGACTTATCTACTATCTACAGTGATTTACTCATAGATCATGAGGCAGAGGCATTACCAACCGGAATTATTAAAGATCTTGAAGTTGAAAATCATTGGGTTTATCTGGCCTTACCTGCAAGCTTTGAACTTCAGAGAGATACATTTATTTTTACTGGTTTAAAAAATGCATCAAAAAATTTATTGTCAACATATTCTCGGTTTATAAAAAGTGAACTGGACGAAAATCTTTTTGATTTTCAAAACATTGGAAAATTTATGTTTTTGTTATCTAAAAGTAATTTAGATTTTTGTTATAACTCAATTCATGATTTAACAAAGAATCCTTATTGCATTAATGAGCATAGTTCAATTTCTCATAAAGTTTTTTTTAATAATATCTCAATGCTAACCCATGCATTTTTTCTTAATAATGAAATTAATCAACCATTCAATAATTTAATTTTTTTAAAACTTGGTTTTCATTCAGATCAAAAAAATAAGATGACTGTATTTTCTAATGATGATGATTTCCCAGGCATACATTGCAATCATCTAAGCGACAAAGAATTTGAAGATTCAGGAAAGTTTATTATTTTTGGAGCACGCTCTAAAGAGCAGGTTGTAACTTATTTGAAAAAAAATATTAACGACATTAAAAAAGTAATTTTAGTTGTTGACGACACATCTTATACATTAGATAAAACAAATAGATTTATTAATTTTTTTAACGGGTCAAGAAAAGTCTGGAATGAAATTAGTTAATAAAAAAATTAATGAGTGTATCAAACAACAACTCATCAATACCGGACGTCATCCTATAGTTTCACAAATCTTGGCCGCTAGAAACATTTCTTCTTCTAAAGATGTTGATTACCCAATTGAACAGCTTCTTTCTCCAAATAAACTTTTAAACTGCAATGAAGCAGCAGATTTTCTTTCTGATGCTATTCATAATCAAAAGAAAATTACCATTGTCGGTGATTATGATGCAGATGGTGCCTCAGGTTCATCAGTAGCCATACTCGGATTTAGGCTGCTAGGTATTGAAGTTGATTTTTTAATCCCCTCTCGTTTTAAAAATGGGTATGGATTATCTAGTGAGATTGTAGACATAGCACACACAAAAAAGACAGATATCATAATCACTGTCGATAATGGAATTGCCAGCTTTGAGGGTATAAGCCATGCCAATGATCTTGGAATTGATGTGATCGTGACAGACCATCATTTACAAGCAGAAAATTTACCCGATGCAAAATTTATCATTAATCCTAATCAAAAAAAATGTAGCTTTCCAAGTAAAAATTTATGTGGAGCGGGGGTGGTTTTTTATTTGTTGATTGCTACAAGAAAAAAGCTACGTGATCAGAGCTATTTTGATCATTTAAATTTAAAAGAGCCAAACCTCTTGCAACTTCTTGATTTGGTTGCTTTGGCCACTATTGCCGATATGGTGAAAATGGATTTTAACAATCGTTTGCTTGTCCATCATGGGTTAAGAGTGATTCGATCTCAACAATGTAATTTAGGTTTAAAAAAACTGTTTCAGCTAACTAATAAATCTCACTTAACTGCATTAACGAGTGACCTCAGTTTTGTGATTGCACCAAAAATTAATGCAGCAGGAAGAATGGATGACATGAGTCTTGGCGTCGCTTGCCTTACAGCTACAAATGAATATGAGGCGCATGAGTATGCTAGGCAGTTAATTGAGTTTAATTTTCAACGAAAAAAAACCGAAGCTGACATGCAGGAAGACGCGCAAGTAATTATGAGGGAGTTTGATAATAGGAATAAAACGATTTGTTTGTTTAATGAAAAATGGCATCAAGGTGTAATAGGTATTCTCGCATCACGACTGAAGGAAAATTTCTATCGCCCAGTTATTATTTTTGCTCAAGATGAATCAGGATATCTCAAAGGATCTGCACGCTCAATTGAGGGATTTCATGTCAGGGATGCGATTGATCTTGTGGCAAAAAAAAATCCCGAAGTAGTAATTTCTTTTGGAGGTCACGCAATGGCCGCCGGCTTGACCATTAAAAAAGATCGTTTTGACAGCTTTGTACAATCTTTTGAGGAAGTTACTGAATCCATTTTAAAGCCTGAGGACTTAAGTGAAATTATTGAGGTCGATGATAGTATTTTACAAGACCATATTAACGTACATATTATTGATGAAATAAATCAGCTGGAGTGGGGAAATGGTTTTCAAAGACCATTATTTTCAGACACATTTGATTGTGTCGATCAAGAGGTAATCAAAGGCCTTCACACTAAATTAAACTTAACTAAACATAATCAAACATTTGAGTGTATCTTTTTTAACTACCAAGAATTGATACCAGATAGAGTAAAATGTTTGTATACAGTTGAAACTAACAAGTTTAATAACACAAATAAAGTAACTTTAAATATAAAAAAAATTATCCATGAGTAAAAAAATTATTATTGCAAATTTAAAAATGTATGGTTCCTCCTCATTTTATGAAGATTTGTTTGCACAAGTAAAATCTGCTTATCAACACTTAGCAACAAGTGATGTTGAGATTGTAATGTGTATTCCATATCCATACCTTTTTTTAGCAGAAAAATTTTTTGCAAATAGCGGAATTTTCTGGGGTTCGCAAAATGTTGCTAAAGATATTGAAGGTCCATTTACTGGCGAGGTGAGTGTAACAATGCTGACAGATTTTTCCTCACAGTATGCCATTATTGGTCACTCAGAAAGAAATACGGCTTACTGTGAATCAGATTTAAATATTGCAGAGAAATTTAAGAGATTAAAAGAGCACCATGTCAGACCAATTCTATGTGTTGGTGAAACCCTGATTGAGAGGGAAGCTGGTATGGAAAAAAAAGTGGTACAAGCTCAGTTGGAGACGATCTTAAGCAATGGGCCAGAAATATTTACGGATTCTGTTATAGCTTATGAGCCGATATGGGCAATTGGAAGTGATATGGCGGCATCACCTGAGCAGGCGGAAAATATGTGTTCTTTTATTAAAGATTTTATACATTCTCAAGGCCGCCCTAATGGTAATGATGAGCAGAAAAAAATACCTCTAAAAGTAGTATATGGAGGCAGCGTAAATGAGAAAAATACGTTACAATTAATGTCTTTAGATGAGGTGGATGGCGCACTGATAGGCAGGGGCTCATTAAGTGCTGATAAATTTATTCAGATCTGTAACTTGGCTCATCAAATTTAAACTTTTTTAATAGATTTTATGGAAACAATATTAATTATCTTGCACTTATTAGCAAGTATCGGTGTTATTGGTTTGGTTTTACTGCAAAATGGTAAAGGTGCAGATGCTGGATCAGCCTTTGGCGGTGGTAATTCCAGTGGTTCTTTTGGAATCCAAGGCTCATCAAACTTTATGACCAAGGCGACTGCTTTTTGTGTAACTCTGTTTTTTATCACTAGCATTACTCTTGCTCTTGTCGCAAGCAATAAGCACGGTGATAGAAGTGTTGTAGATGCATCTTCTATAGATACATTTGATACTTTGGACGATGGAAACTCTTTTGATGATGTTCAGTCAGAAGACTTGAGCGAGGAGCTCTCAGACATCCCTGATTAGTTTTTGCCGTCGTGGTGGAATTGGTAGACACGCTATCTTGAGGGGGTAGTGACGAAAGTCGTGAGAGTTCGAGTCTCTCCGACGGCACCATTAAATTAAACGATAGGTTTTGATGTTAGGTTCATATTTTCCGGTTTTATTATTTATTCTTGTTGGCTTGGGTGTTGGCATAGGCCCCCTTGTCCTTGGAAAAATCCTAGCACCCCACAAACCTAACGATCAAAAAAACTCACCCTACGAATGTGGTTTCGAAGCATTTGAAGATGCGAGAATGAAGTTTGATGTTCGATACTACCTCGTGGCTATTTTGTTCATCCTTTTTGACTTAGAAATTACTTTTCTCTTTCCTTGGGCAGTTGTGCTAGATACGCTGGGCCTGCAAGGATTTATAGTCATGATGATTTTTTTGGGTATTCTAGTTGTCGGATTTATTTATGAATGGAAAAAGGGTGCATTGGATTGGGAATAAGTAATGAGTCTTGATGGTCTATTAGAAAAAGGGTTTATCACCACAAATCTTGATACCTTAATAAACTATACACGCACAAATTCAATGTGGCCTATGACCTTTGGACTAGCATGTTGTGCTGTAGAAATGATGCATGCAGGCGCATCACGTTATGACTTGGATCGTTTTGGCATGGTTTTCAGACCTAGTCCGCGTCAATCAGATTTGATGATCGTTGCAGGAACTTTGGTAAATAAAATGGCACCTGCGTTAAGAAAAGTCTATGACCAGATGCCAGATCCTAAATGGGTAATATCCATGGGCTCCTGCGCTAATGGCGGAGGATATTATCATTATTCTTACTCCGTGGTGCGCGGTTGCGACCGAATTGTTCCAGTTGATGTTTATGTGCCTGGATGCCCACCCACTGCAGAGGCGCTAATTTTTGGTTTGCTTCAACTGCAAAAGAAAATTAAAAGGACCAATACAATAGCGCGATGAGTGATCTTAATAAACTAATAACCAATTTAAAATCGATTTTCCCTCAAGCTTCTGTAAACAAACAATTTGATGAGGCAAGTTTATCGGTTTATGGAAATGAAATTATTAAGACATTAAATAAATTAAAAACAGGCTCACAATTTAAGTTTTTGCAGTTAATTGATATTGCTGCAGTGGACTATT
>JAYQUI010000077.1:0-5140 GCA_038147655.1 Nitrosomonadales bacterium | reverse complement strand
GAAATATTTTGAGCTATTACAAAACAACAAAATAATAGGTTCTTTTTATCTTGATCTATATGCACGTAAAAATAAACGGGGCGGCGCATGGATGGATGAATGTATTTCAAAAACTAAATTTAATGCAAATATTGATTACCCGGTTGCTTATCTCACATGTAATTTTTCATCCCCTATAGGAAATAATCCAGCATTATTTACTCATGATGAAGTGATCACACTATTTCATGAATGTGGGCATGGGCTTCACCATCTTCTAACCGAAATTTCTGAGTTTAATGTTTCTGGAATTAAGGGAGTTGAATGGGATGCCGTTGAATTACCCAGCCAATTTATGGAGAATTTTTGTTGGGATTGGAATGTGATAAAAAATATGACTCAACATATTCATACCAAAGAATCTATGCCAAAAGAATTATTTAACAAACTCATAGCAAGTAAAAACTTTCAATCAGGGATGCAGTCCCTTCGTCAGATCGAATTTGCATTATTTGATATGTTAATTCACATGGAAAGTAATCCAGATAATTTAGATGTTTTAAGCACCCTTGAGTTCGTTCGAGATGAGGTTGCAGTTGTTCGCCCTCCTCACTGGAATCGTTTTCCTCATAGTTTTAGCCACATTTTTGCAGGTGGGTATGCTGCCGGATACTACAGTTATAAATGGGCAGAAGTGTTATCAGCAGATGTGTTCGAAGAATTTGAAAATAATGGGGTGTTAAGCAAAGATGTTGGCGCCAGATTTAGAAAAGAAATTTTAAGTGTTGGTGGTTCGAGGTCAGCAAAAGAGTCATTTATTAAATTTAAAGGTAGAGAACCTTCTGTAGAGGCTTTATTGAGACATAATGGACTTGCTGCATGAAAATCATTTCATGGAATGTCAACTCTTTAAAGATTAGACATGACCAACTTATAGATATTATTAATAAACATAACCCTGATGTTATTTCTTTACAAGAAACAAAGTCTCAAGATGAAAACTTTCCAATTGAATCTTTTAATAACCTTGGTTATCAATCCATATTCACTGGACAAAAAACATTCAATGGGGTCGCTATACTAACTAGACTCCCATATGAAAACGTTTTGTTAAATATTCCTAATTATCAAGATGAGCAAAAGCGATTTATTTCTGCTGAGGTTAAGTTTAATGATCAAAAAATTATAATAATGAATGGATATTTTCCAAATGGCCAATCATTAGAAAGTGATAAATTTATTTATAAACAATCTTGGCTTAATGCTCTTTTAAAATTTATTAAAACAAAAAATTCTAATTCATTGTTGATGGGAGATTTTAATATTGCTCCTGATGACATTGATTGTCATGATCCTGAAAAATGGGTTGGGACTGTTCTTACTAGCAATATTGAAAGAAATTTATTTAAGGAAATCATTGAATGTAATTTTACCGACACTCATCGCCATTTAAATAAAAATGAACCAGGATTTACTTGGTGGGACTATAGGATGGCGGCTTTTCGAAGAAATCTCGGATTAAGAATTGATCATATACTAGCATCGAATGATTTAATCAATTTTTTAAAAGATTTCAATGTCCTGAGTGATTATAGAAAATTAGAGAGGCCTTCAGACCATGCGCCAATAATGCTTACTTTGAGTTTTTAAGTCCTAGTTGTTTTAGTTTTCTATAAAGATGAGTTCTTTCAACACCTGAAACTATTGATAAGTCTTTCATACTTACGTTGTTATCTAAATGATGTTTCAAATAAAGTTTATCAAATTCTTCTCTTGCACTTTTAAGTTCCATGTCGTAAAGATGCTCAATAGGATTATCTTGCTTTGTAAGCTCGCGTAAATTAACTGGGCTTAATTTAATAGCATTAAGATAGTCCTCTTCATCAATGATTTCTCCATGAGCAAATTTTAAGCAATTTCTGATAATCTGATCAAGATATAAAATGTCATAACAATTTTTATCCGATCTAATTTTGTTTAAAAAAGTAATATCAAACTCCTTATATATTTTATTTGAAACAAAATTTAAATGATAAGTAAGAATTTCTTTAGCTGATTTGATAAGCTTATCCTCATCTTGAGGGCCATAAACTTTAAAGTCAATTATAGAAAAAACTGAGAAATTAATTTTTTGTTTATATTCATCTGTTAAATCAACATCACTATTAATAGCTATTTTTACATTATATTTTTTTGACTTGGATTCAATGATCTTAAATATCGATATGGCATTGTCATTATAATCAGAAAAATTTTCGAAAATTATTAAAGAATTTTTCTTTTCTTCTAAAAAAGAATCACAGTTATCAATTTTTTTTATTAAACTTTGATCAATTTTAAATACTTGATCTTCATTTAAAGATAAAAAAGAAAAAAGGGCCTCTTTACAATTAGTTTTAAAAAATTGATGATTTTCTTTTTCGTTTATCTTTTTATATAAATCAAACAACTCTTTATCTTTATTATTTTTTAGAAACTCAATGGACAAGGTATTGAAATCTAATGACTCGTTAATTGCATCATTCAAAACTTTCAAAACTTTGTGTAGTGAAATTGGCTTTTCGATAAAATCAAAGGCACCATTTTTGGTCGCCTCAATCGCTGTATCTATTGTTCCATGACCTGACATCATAATAATAGGTTGTTTAAAATTTTGATTGTTCTTTAGCTCTTTAAGCAAAGTAATTCCATCGCAGTCAGGCATCCAGATATCTAACAAAATAATATCTACATTATTTTTTTGCTTTATTAATTTTCTTGCTTCATTTGCATCTGCCGCCAAATATGTTTCATATCCTTCATCAATTAATATTTCTGATAAAGACTCTCGGATATCTTTTTCATCATCAATGATGAGAATTGTTGATTTATTTGCCATAATTAAAAGCTGAAGTGTATTTCTACATTCGCCCCTGATAATTTATTGTTTTTAATATTTATTGATCCATCATGCTCGTCAATTATTTTTTTCACAACAGCCAGACCTAATCCTGTACCGGTTTTTTTAGTCGTCACATAAGGCTCGAAAATATCTATGTCATCATTGATACCCGTACCATTATCAATAAAATTAACAGTCACAGCATTTTTTGTTTTTCTTAGCCTTATCTCAATTTCACATGAATTATCTTCTTTTTTTGCTTCGTATGCATTATTGATAAGATTTACAAAAACTTGTCTAATTTTTATTTCATCACAAGCAAAATTAATTTTTTTTGATCTGGAAGATATCTTTATTTTAAGATCTTCTTTTTGAAACAAATTCTCCAACTCATTCAATAAATCAACCAAATTGATTTCTGATTTTGCTAATTCTGGCGATCTGGAATATTCAGTAAACTCATTTACCATTTTTTTGATCGCATCCACTTGATTAACTATGGTTTTTGTTATGTCGCTCAGGATAGTTTGGTCTTTTTTTTCTAATTGTTTTGAGAATTTATGATCAATTCTTTCTGCAGATAACTGAATCGGAGTTAGTGGATTTTTTATTTCATGTGCGAGCCGCCTCGCCACTTCTGACCAGGCTTCATTTCTTTGTGCAGCTGTAATTTCAGAGATATCATCAATTAATATAATTTTATTTTTATTTTTTCCAGTGCCCTGTTCAGTAAGCTGAATCGATAAGATTCTCCTTTTAAATTTCAATGTAAATGCTTTTTCTTTATAACTATCTTTGCTTTTATTTATCAATGTTACTATTTCTTCAAATTGACTCCCATGTTCTAAAATTTGGTTAAACCTTTGGCCAATTATTAACTCTAGATTAAATCCAAGAAGCTTTGATGCTAGTTTATTTGTGAGTCTTATATTACTTTTTGGATCTATAACAATAATCCCTGATGACATATTGTTAATAATTCCTTCTAAGAAGTTTCTTGAGGACTCAATTCTTTGCTTATTAAGTTCTAGAGTCTTATTGGCACTTTCAAGCTTAGTTGTCATTATATTAAATGACCTCACTAACATTCCTAATTCATCTTTTCCCTGATCTGGTATTTTTTTCCTAAAATTACCTTTTGCAATACTTTGTGTTGCTTCAGACAATATTGATATAGGCATTGTAAATCTTCTACTGAAATAAAGAGCTAACGATATTGAAAGAAGGATTGCTAAGAAAAGTATAATACTTAATGTTATTTGATAAATCACCTTTAAAGAATTCCTACTAAAAGTTAAGGCTTGATAATCCTCAAAGACAGACTCAACAGATAATGCAGCCTGTGAAATACTTTCAGGAATTTTTTGTGTAATGATTAAATAAAATTTCTTCTGAATTTTGTCATCAATTAAAATATAAGGTTGAAATGTTTTTAAATAAATAATATTCTCTTGAGTGATATCTATCTTTCCATGAAAGCCAGAATTTGCAAGAATCAAATCTTGTTCATCCGGTAACACTGAATCAATGTCGATATTATCTCTTGATGAAATAGCCAAAATTCGATTTTCTTCATCAATTATCATCGCATCATAAATATCAAATTTTTCAGTCAGATCAGAGAGCACTGGGTTAAATTCTTTAATTTTAGAATTTGATAATGAGTAACTGATACTTCTTGACTTCAGCTCAACATCTTTTCTTAAGATATCTAGCGTCTTTTGACCAATATTTAATCCACTTTCTAGAGCAGACTCAACTCTGACATTAAACCAAGACTCTATTGACTTAGTTAAAAAATTCACTGAAACAAAATACAGGACCATCAGTGGAACGATAATCATAATGCTGTAGGACATTACCAACCTTAATGTCAGTCTACTGCCGGTGACTTCTTTTTTAACCTCCTTAAATAATCGATAAACTTGTAATGCAATAAATATAAATAGCAGAACCACAAATGCTAAATTTATTTTTAAAAGTAACTGAAAGGTTTCGCTGGAAATAAAGTCAGAATTTGACAGCGATCTTATTAAAATCACTAATAGCGATAAACTTATTACTAATGCTGAGGTAAGCAGGTATCTCATAAATTATGACTTAAACTTTTTATTATCATCCATTTCGGTTTTTTTAAACTTAATTGTAAGCTTTTTGGAAGATTTTTTTTATCAATCTCCCAGGTTATTGTGAGTTCTTTATTTTTCAGATCCTTGATATTTTCTAAAGTTAAGTATCGTGGCTTGTTGATATAACTAACTAGTTCATTGAGTTCTGCAA
>JAYQUI010000076.1:0-5241 GCA_038147655.1 Nitrosomonadales bacterium | reverse complement strand
CTTGAATCACATCAGGGTACGGTTTGGTATGTTGAATCACTTGCTCATCATGCATAGCAATAAATAATCGCACAAATTTATCTAATGAGTCTTGATGTTTAGGACCTAATATTTCTGATGCAGTATCCCGCAGGGGTGGTCCAATGAGTATATTTTTTGCATGCTTTATTCGCTCTGGAGCGAGTTGTTTGGTAATACTTTGAAAACATTGGTAAATGGCTTGTTCAGAGTCTACCAGCGTTCCATCAAAATCGAAAATAAAGGCTGTAGTCAAACGGATACCCCTTGATTGCCTTGTATGGACTTATATGTGGCTTCCATTGAAGCCGCCTGCTGAACAGCATCATTCATGCTTAATTTTTTGCTTTCTTGATTATTAAAAATACAGTCAACGAAGTGATTAATTTCTAAATCAAAGTGATTTCCTTTTTGGATTTTTTCAATAACCGGATCGGACCCATCTAACTCGTAACTAATAATCGCCTCATCATTTTCGTGTTGCCACACGGTATGACATTTTAATCGTCCTTGATCACCAAATATTTCAAATTCGGATCGTCTCGTGCATTCAAAACTAATATCAAAAGTTGCTCGTCGCTGTTCAGCAAACTCTAAAATTCCACTAGCAGACATATCAGCTTGATGACTATTCATTTTGGCAGAGGCGTTCACTTTTTTAATGTGACCCCCCATAACTTGTCTGAGTGTGTGAATGGCATAAGGACCTATATCCCATAAAGCTCCACCACCATCTTTCATGGATCGATTGATTCGATAGAAGCGTGCTGGCTGGATTGGAAATGAAAACATGCTATGCGCGTATTGAATTTTTCCTAATTTGCCCGAATTAATAAAGTCCAAGACAAAATCAAATTGTGGATGAAACACATACATAAAGCCTTCCATGACAATCACATTATTATCTTTTGCAGCTTGAGTAATGCTTTCGGCTTCCTGTTTAGTTAATGCCATTGGCTTTTCTATTAACACATGTTTTTTTTGTGCTATTGATTTTAATGCGACTTCGGTATGTTCCTCATTAGCCAAGGGGATATAAATTGCGTTAATGTCAGGATGGTTGATAACTTTATCTAAATTGGTTGTTGTTTTTATACCTTCAGGATTTTTTGCATATTGCTGGACACATTCTTCTGCAGCTCCATTACGTCTGCTGGCTAACATTAATATTTTTGAATGTTGATTGTTTTCAATCGCTGGAAGAAGTCTTTGGTTGACCCTTGCAGCCCCTAAGATACCCCAGTTAACTGTCTTCATGTAATTCCTTTTTGGCAACACTGTCATCAAACTCCCGACCAATATGTTTTTCACCTCTGACTTTTGCTAACTCAATTTGTTTTTGTCTTTCATGCAATGAGGCTTTTTTCTCAGGGCTTAATTTGTCATGACAGTAAGGACAGGATTCTCCTTTGACATACAAAGAAGACTTCATTTCATCTGGATTGAGTGGATGACGGCAAGCGTAGCATTGATCATAAATTCCTTCCTCAAGACCATGTTTGACACTGACACGTTGATCAAAAACAAAGCATTCTCCTTCCCATAAACTTTCTTCTTTGGGAACGTTTTCTAAATATTTTAAAATTCCACCTTTAAGGTGATAGACCTCATCAAACCCTTCATCAAGGAGGAGGGAGGTTGCCTTTTCACAACGAATGCCACCGGTACAGAACATCGCAATTTTCTTATTTTTTTGCCCGTCAAGATTTTTTTTGACGTATTCGGGAAACTCACGAAATGTTTTTGTATTTGGGTTAATGGCATTTTTAAAGGTGCCAATGTCATACTCATAGTCGTTGCGGGTGTCGACAAGAATTGTATTTGGGTCACTTATTAAATCATTCCAGTCTAGGGGATCCACGTACTGACCTACATTTTTCTTAGGACTGATGCCAGGTACACCTAAGGTAACGATTTCTTTTTTAAGCTTGACCTTCATTCTGTAAAAAGGGTTAGATGATGCCCAAGATTCCTTGTGATCGATATTTTCAAAAGCACCCAAAAAGAGGGGGTCGGACTTTATATAATGATGGAATTCAGTGATTGCTTTAGATAGTCCTGCAATAGTGCCATTAATCCCTTCTTTAGCAAGCAATAAGGTCCCTTTGATGTCATTTTCTTTGCAAAAATCTAGAATGGGCTGTTGAAAAGATTTAAATTGATCAATATTGACAAAATGATACAAGGCGGTGACTAGATACTTATCCATTTAGGTTAAAACTTCCCGATTAAAACGTTTATTAAAAGCTTAAAAAATGTTATTTTAACGCTCTTTTAAGATCAATTGGAGATATTCATGGCAACAGAACAAACCCTATCAATTATTAAGCCAGACGCAGTGGCAAAGAGTGTCATTGGTAAAATTTACACAAGATTCGAAGAAAATGGCTTAAAAATAGTGCAAGCTAAAATGGCTCATCTCAGCAAAGAGGAAGCAGAAGGATTCTATGCAGTTCATAAAGAACGTCCTTTCTTCAACGATTTAGTAACTTTTATGACTTCAGGTCCAGTGATGATTCAGGCATTAGAGGGCGACAATGCTGTACTTAAAAATCGCGAATTAATGGGCGCTACAAACCCTCAAGAAGCTGCACCTGGCACGATTCGTGCTGATTTTGCTGAAAGTATTGATGCAAATGCTGTGCATGGATCTGATTCATTAGAAAATGCTAAAATTGAAATTGAATATTTCTTTGGCTAATTTTTTTGATTAATTTACTTGATATTGATTTAAAAACCTTTCAAGATCAAATTGCAAAATCTGGTCATCAACCTTTTCGAGCCAAGCAGCTATGGCGTTGGCTCTTTAAGGAAGAGCAAACTGATTTTGCCAAAATGACCGATCTTGCCAAAGATTTCCGCATATTTCTTGCCAACAACTACCAGATCAATTTCCCAAAAATAAACTTCGATCATATTTCTAACGATGGAACACGTAAATGGTTATTTGATATGGGCTTAAATAATGCGATCGAAACGGTTTTTATTCCAGAGAAAAATAGGGGAACCCTTTGTATTTCATCACAAGTGGGTTGTGCCCTGGAATGTTCATTCTGCTCAACTGGTCGCCAAGGATTTAACCGCAATCTCTCGCAGGCGGAGATTGTTGGCCAGCTGTGGTTGGCTAACCATTTGCTATCCAATGATTACGATACGAGTGAACATAAGCCGGTGACTAATGTGGTAATGATGGGGATGGGAGAGCCGTTAGCCAATTATGATCAGGTCGTTTCTTCTTTAAAAATTATGTTAGACGACAAGGCTTATGGATTAAGCCGAAGAAGAGTCACAGTCTCTACTAGCGGCTTAGTGCCTGCAATAGAGAAATTGAAATATGATTGCCCTGTGTCTTTAGCCATTTCGCTGCATGCGCCAAATAACAAAATCAGAGACGAAATCGTGCCGATTAACAAGAAGTATCCAATTGAGGTATTGCTAGATTCTTGTCAAAGCTACCTTGATGAAGCGCCACGTGATTTTATTACGATGGAATATGTGATGTTAAAGGATGTCAATGACCAAGATCAGCATGCAAAGGAATTAGTTGAGTTGGTAAAAAACACCCCTTGTAAATTTAACCTAATCCCATTTAACCCTTTTCCTAAAAGCGGATATGAATCTTCAAGCAGGGAGCGTATATTAGGTTTTCAGAAAATTTTAATGAACAGTGGCATCGTCACAACCATCCGTAAAACTCGAGGCGATGATATTGATGCAGCCTGTGGCCAGTTAGCTGGGGATGTAAAAGATAAAACAAAACGGACGTTGCGATTAATTCAAGAGGGAAAAAGATAATTGATCAAAAAAAATAGATTAATTGTAAAAGTCGGTGATATTAATATCGGAGGTCATCATCCCGTGGTCATTCAATCTATGACCAATACCGATACTGAAAATGTAGAGGCGACTGTTGAACAGATTCTGGAGCTATGGAAAGCTGGTTCTGAAATTGTTCGAATTACTGTGAATACAGAAGCTGCCGCTAAAGCAACAGTAAAAATTAAAGAAAAGTTGTTAAGCTTGGGTTGCAATGTCCCACTCGTTGGAGATTTCCACTTTAACGGACACAAGCTCCTGAAACTTTATCCAGATTGCGCAAAGGCTCTAGATAAATACAGAATAAATCCAGGGAATGTAGGTAAAGGCTCAAAACGTGAGGATCAATTTTCTCAGATGATCCAATGCGCTATTGACCATTACAAACCAGTTCGTATTGGTGTGAATTGGGGATCATTGGATCAAGATTTACTTGCTAAAATGATGGATGAGAACCAACAATTGAGTGAGCCAAAATCCTCTAACGATCTCATGCGTGAGGCCTTGATTCAGTCTGCTTTGCTGAGTGCTGAAGCTGCAGTCAAACAAGGATTAGCAAAAGATCGAATTATTATTTCATGCAAAACAAGCGATTCACAGGATCTTATTTTTGTCTATGAACAACTAGCAAAGCGATGCAATTTCCCCCTTCATTTAGGATTAACAGAGGCTGGAATGGGGACTAAGGGTGTGGTAGCTTCTAGTGCATCGATGGGTTATCTTTTGCAACAAGGTATTGGTGACACAATAAGGATATCGTTAACTCCTGAGCCAGGAGAAACAAGAACTAAAGAAGTTGTTGTTGCGCAAGAACTTCTACAAACAATGAATATTCGATCTTTTGTTCCTTTGGTAACTGCTTGTCCTGGATGTGGAAGGACCACGTCAACTTTCTTTCAAGAACTAGCAAAAGAAACCCAATCATATTTAAGAGAAAATATGCCGGAGTGGAAGAAAAGTTATCCAGGAGTAGAAAATATGAAAGTAGCCGTCATGGGTTGCGTGGTTAATGGTCCAGGAGAGTCCAAAATGGCTGATATAGGAATTAGTTTGCCTGGAACGGGAGAGATTCCTGTTGCTCCTGTTTACGAAGATGGTGAAAAAACAGTCACCTTAAAAGGTGATAATATTGCTGATGAGTTCAAAAAAATCATCATGAATTACATAAATAAAAAGTATAAATAAATGAAAAAGTATCAATCAATCAAAGGCTTTTATGACGTCTTGCCGGAAAAGCAAAAGTATTGGCGTTTTTTTTATGAAACCGCATATCAGGTGCTAGACCGTTTTGCATATGAGGAAATAAAACTTCCAATAGTTGAAAACACTGACCTATATATTCACAGTGTTGGCGAGCAAACAGACATTGTAGAAAAGGAAATATATTCTTGGCAGGATAATTTGAAT
>JAYQUI010000075.1:0-6000 GCA_038147655.1 Nitrosomonadales bacterium | reverse complement strand
GTGATGAAGTATGGGACCAGTCTGAAAAGGCCTTGGAGGAAGCGCTTAAGGCGACAGGGCTAGACTACGAGATTCAACCAGGCGAAGGCGCTTTCTATGGCCCAAAAATTGAGTATGTCTTGCGGGATAGCTTGAATCGATTATGGCAGTGTGGCACCATTCAGCTCGATTTTAACCTGCCTGTTCGGTTAAACGCAGAGTACGTGGACGAAAACAGCAATAAAAAACATCCGGTAATGCTTCATAGAGCGATTGTAGGCTCTATGGAAAGATTTATCGGTATTTTGATTGAACACTATGCCGGCAAGTTTCCGACTTGGCTTGCACCAGTTCAGGCTGTGGTGATGAATATATCGGACTCTCAGGCCAAATACGTTGGCGATGTTGTTGATTTTCTTAAGAAAAATGATATTAGATGCGAATCAGACTTGAGAAATGAAAAAATAACCTATAAAATACGCGAACATAGCATTTCTCGGATACCGTATTTGTTAGTTATAGGTGATCGAGAGATGGAAAACAAACAAGTTGCCGTTCGTACTCAACAAGGTGAAGACTTGGGTGTAATGACTCTAGAAGAGTTTGTGGAAACCATGAACACACAAATTACAGCCAAAAGTTAAAAAGTGAGTTAACGGCTTTATTTTTTTTAGGGGTTAAGCATAGCACAATCAAAAGACGCACGAATTAACGGAGACATAACAGCCCAAGAAATTCGTTTAGTAGGTATAGAAGGTGAAGCTCTAGGAATTATGAGCTTATCAGAAGCTTTAGGAAAAGCAGATGATTTTGATACCGATTTAGTTGAGATTGCACCAAAAGCTGAACCACCTGTTTGTCGCTTGATGGATTATGGGAAATTTAAATATGCCCAAAGCAAGAAGCTCCATGAAGCACGAATGAAACAAAAGAATGTTCAGGTTAAAGAAGTTAAATTTAGACCTGGTACAGACGAGGGTGACTACAACGTTAAATTGCGTAACTTAATTCGCTTTTTAACCGATGGCGATAAAGCTAAAGTGACTTTACGTTTTAGGGGGCGTGAAATAGCCCACCAACAACTCGGCATGGATTTATTAAAACGAGTTGAAACAGATCTTGAGGAATATGCAGTAGTTGAGCAGTTTCCAAAGATGGAAGGCCGTCAAATGGTTATGGTGTTATCACCTAATAAGAAACCTAAGAAGGTCGAAAAAAAGAAAGAAGAAGACGATACGGCTAATTAGGCATGCCTAAGCGTCTCTTAATAATAAGGAGAAAAAAATGCCAAAAATGAAAACAAAAAGTGGAGCAAAAAAACGCTTCAAATTTCTAGGAAGTGGTGCGATCAAAAGAACGCATTCACATCTTCGTCATATCTTGACCAAGAAAACAACTAAACAAAAAAGACATCTTCGTGGTACCGAGATCATATCTTCTACTGATGTGAAACGTGTACGCGCCATGATGCCAACTCAATAGTTAAAGATATAAGGAGAAGATTATGCCTAGAGTAAAACGTGGCGTTACTGCCAGAGCCAAACATAAAAAAGTATTAGATGCTGCTAAAGGTTACAGAGGAAGACGAAAAAATGTATTCCGTGTAGCTAAAGAAGCGGTAATGAAAGCGGGACAATATGCTTACCGCGATAGAAGACAAAAGAAAAGAATATTCAGAGCTTTGTGGATTGCACGTATTAATGCCGGTGCTAGAGAATTCGGTTTAACTTACAGCCGTTTAATCAACGGTCTGAAAAAAGCTTCAGTAGAAGTAGATAGAAAAGTTCTAGCTGATCTAGCGGTATTCGATAAAGCTGCATTTGAAAAATATGCGGAATTGGCTAAATCAAATATTGAAGCCTAATTTAAAAATATCTTTTTAAAAAGGGGCTTTTAAGAAAGCCCCTTTTTTATTTAAATATTATGGACGAATTAAATCAACTCATTGTTCAGGCAAAAAAAGATTTTGCTAGCTGCTCGAAGCTGGCCGAGCTTGACCATATCAAATCCAAATTTCTTGGCAAGAGCGGCCCAATTACGGAGGCTATGAAATCATTAGCTAGCCTCTCACCTGAAGAGAAACCTAAAAAAGGTGCAGAGATCAATCAAGTCAAAAAACAAATAGAAGCCTTGTTAGAGACTCGTAAACAAGAAATTTCAAATCTTGAGTTGAATGAAAAATTAGAAAAAGAAAAAATTGATGTCACGCTTCCATCTCGGCCGAAGATGAAAGGGTCACTGCATCCAGTGATGAATACCATCGATGAAATCAGCACCATTTTTCATGGGATCGGGTTTGATGTGGCTGATGGTCCAGAAATTGAAGATGATTTTCATAACTTTACTGCATTAAACATTCCTGAGTCCCACCCAGCCAGAGCGATGCATGACACTTTTTATGTCAACAAAGAGTATGTATTAAGAACGCATACTTCGCCCGTGCAAATTAGGTATATGGAAAATAATACGCCACCTATCCAAATCATATCGCCAGGCCGAGTGTATCGTGTCGATTCTGATGCAACCCACTCGCCAATGTTTCATCAGGTGGAAGGCTTAGTGATTAACGAGGATGTGAACTTCGCTAATTTAAAAGGTGTGGTGCAGTCCTTTCTACAAAGTTTTTTCGAGGATGAAAATTTAACTATTCGTTTTAGACCGTCTTACTTCCCATTCACAGAACCTTCTGCAGAAATTGACATGAGTTGGAATGATGGCTGGTTAGAGATAGGTGGTTGTGGAATGGTTCATCCGAACGTATTAAAGCATGTGAATATTGATCCAGAAATGTATCAAGGGTTTGCTTTTGGTCTGGGCGTTGAAAGGTTGACGATGCTGAAATATGGCATTAATGATCTCAGACATTTCTTTAATCACGACCTCAGGTTCTTGGAGCAATTCAAATGAAATTCTCTTATGCGTGGTTAAATCAATTATTTGCAAATAAATTAAATCTCAATGAGTTGGCTGATGACTTGACGATGGCAGGCCTCGAGATTGAGTCTATTCATAATCCTGGCGAATCTCTTCAAAATATCGTTGTAGGAGAAATTGTTAGCATTGAAAAACATCCTGACGCGGATCGATTAAATGTTTGTCAGGTGGATGTAGGTTCTGAAAAACTACAAATTGTGTGTGGTGCTCCCAATGCAAGAGCAGGCATTAAAGTTCCGTGTGCACTTATTGGCACAAAATTTCCAGAATTCACGATCAAGAAGTCAAAACTTCGGGGCGTTGAGTCTTTTGGGATGTGTTGTTCAGCAAAAGAAATTGGATTGTCTGAAGAGGCCGATGGCTTAATGGAACTCAGTCTTGACCTCACTAATGGTGAGCCCATTGCAAAAGCGCTTAATTTAAATGATTCTGTGATTGAGGTGTCGCTCACCCCTAATCGTGCAGATTGTTTAAGTATTTTAGGTATCGCAAGAGAAGTCAGATCAATTAAAGGCTTAGCCTTTGATATGCCTAAAATTAATCAGATTACCTCAAGTGACAAATGTAAGATTACTCCGACCGTGATAAATACAGAAGCCTGTCCAGTATATAGTTATGCATCCATTTCCCAGGTCAACAACTCAGCTCAGCTTCCAGATGAGATTATTCATCGACTGGACAGTGCCGATATTAAATCAATAAACCCTGTCGTTGATTTAGTGAACTATGTGATGTTAGAGACTGGTCAGCCAATGCATGCCTTTGATATGAATAAAATTAAGGGAAATGTAGTTGTCCGAAATGCATCCAAACAAGAAAAGATGACCTTGTTAAATGATCAAGCAATTGAGGTGATGGAAAATGATTTGGTGATCGCAGATGATAATGGTCCACTAGCTCTAGCCGGGGTGATGGGTGGATTAGAGTCTGCTGTTGAAACCAATACCACTGATATTTTTATTGAGTCCGCATTTTTCACTCCATTATCTATGGCAGGTAAAGCCAGAAGTTATGGACTGAATACTGACTCGTCTCATCGCTTTGAAAGAGGTGTTGATTTCTCTCAGACAGAACAAGCGCTAACCCGAGTCATTAATCTCATCAATGAGTATTGTGGTGGCCAGACAAGCCAAGTTTCAAGCGTCAGTCATGATTTACCACAAAGAAACCCAATTCAATTAAGACCAAGCAAAGTCACCCGAGTCTTAGGAAGAGACGTCAGTCAAGATGAGGTGGTTCAGATACTCAATAACTTAGACTTACCATTCACTTTGGATGATGGTGTTTTTACAGTCACTCCCCCAGCTTATCGATTTGATCTAGAGATTGAAGAGGACCTAGTGGAGGAGGTGATCAGGGTTGCAGGCTATGACAATATTGGGGCCATGAACCCGAAAATGATGCTTAACCCCAGATCAAGCAAGGATGGTTACTCTGATGTGCGCAAGATCAGACACACAATGTCAGACCTTGGGTATTCGGAATTGGTGAGCTATAGCTTTATTGATGAAGCGATGGAGTCAACTGTGCATGGCAATGACACTATGATTAAGCTTGAAAACCCAATTGCTGAAAACATGAACACCATGCGAAGTCGTTTATGGTCTAGCCATATCGATGCCTTAAAATTTAATACCAATCGTGGTCGTACTCAAATAAAATTTTTTGAGATTGCAAACAAATTTACCCAAGACAATTCAAATTTCTCAGAGGAACAAGTGTTGAGCGGTCTGGTTTCAGGAGAGGCAATCCCTAAAAATTGGATAGAAAAAAATAGAGCCCATGACTTTTATGATGTGAAATCTGATCTTGAGCAATTATTAGGTGATGGGATTACGATGAAACAATCAGCAGAGACTATTAGCGCATTCCACCCTGGACAGTCAGCAGATATTTTCAGAGATAATAAAAAGATCGGGTGCTTAGGAAAATTACATCCATCCCTACAAAAACAATTAGACGTGGATCGGGAAGTGTATCTATTTGAAATTGGTTTAAATCATCTATATGAAAATGATTTTAAACTGAATACTGAGATCCTTAAATCTGTTCCATTACAAAGGGACATTGCAGTTTTGGTTGATGAAGATGTGGTCGCCGGAGATGTGGTTGATGTGGTTAGAAAAAGAAATATTAACTTCATCAAAGACTTCAGAATTTTTGATGTTTATCAGGGTCAAGGAATTGCTGAAGGGAAAAAAAGCCTTGCATTTCTGATACTTATGCAAGATACTTACAAAACACTTGAGGAAAAAGACGTTGAAAAAAGTGTGACAGAAGTAATTAATTTATTAAAAAAAGAGTTTAATGCTGAATTAAGACTGTAAATAACATGACATTAACCAAAGCTAATTTATCAAATTTATTATTCGAACAAGTCGGTTTGAATAAGACAGAATCTAAAGAAATGGTAGAGGCTTTCTTTGAGCAAATTAAAATTGCTCTAGAAAATGGTGAAAGTGTTAAATTATCGGGTTTTGGAAATTTTGAATTAAGGTCCAAATCAGAGCGACCCGGAAGAAATCCAAAAACTGGGGAAGAAGTTCCTATTAAAGCCAGACGAGTAGTCACTTTCCATTCTAGCCAAAAATTAAAGTCTAGTGTAGATGGTGGATCTTCTGGAAAATAATAAATCTAATACAAATTTACCTCCACTCCCTCAAAAAAGATATTTCGCAATCGGTGAGGTGAGTAAGCTATGTGACGTTAAGCCTCATGTCTTAAGATACTGGGAACAAGAGTTTCCTAATTTGTCTCCGAATACTCGACGGGGAAATCGTAGATATTACCAACCTGAGGAAGTACTCCTTATCCGTAAAATAAGGGAGCTGCTCTATGAAGAAGGTTATACAATTCAGGGAGCAAAACAAAAGTTATCTAACAAACAGTTTGTCAAAGAGACAACGTCACAAGAACAAATACAAAAGGCTCAGGCAGAACTTCCTTTATCGAATGAGCCATTAAATAGTAATGTTCCTGTTACTAATCTTAAAAATCAATTAGCAGAAATTCTAAAGATACTAAAAGGATAATCGGGGCGTAGCGCAGTCTGGTAGCGCACTTGTATGGGGTGCAAGGGGTCGTGAG
>JAYQUI010000074.1:0-6088 GCA_038147655.1 Nitrosomonadales bacterium | reverse complement strand
TCATCAATCATAACTCATATTGGAATTTTTTTTCTGGAAGACGAAGAAGAATTTTACTATCACAATATGTTAGATCATCCTCTTTTTCGAATGTGTTAGGGAAATACCCTTGTTCGTATGGATGCAGCAAACTATTGATTTCATCCAACCATATTTTTTTGAGACCCTCAAAACTTTTACTAGTAACCTGTTGGGGAATGTTGTCAGGTATTTGCCGATCATTTTCCTTAAAAGTATATCTCTTGATCGCAATATTTTTTTGATTTATCTCATAAAGCAATAATGTACTAACTTTACAGTCTGTAAATAAAAAATATAAGGGGATTTGAAAATTTTTAATTGGTAATTCTGTCCAGGACTTTGTTGTAGGTAATTTTCCCGTTTTATAGTCAATGACATGAATCCCATTATCATCTTTATCAATCCTATCTTTTATAAGATCAAATGAATATTCTCCATGAACATATTGTTGTTTTTCTTCCAAACTTTGAATTGAAAAAGGCAATCTCTTCTTTTCTGTCTCAAGCAGCCCTTGAATCAACGCAGTGCATCTTGTTATTTCAAATTTTTTAACTGAATCACCCATTATTGAAAATTCATATTTTGTGTCTAAGGACGTTTCAACGATAGGTTTAATAAATTCCTTTAAGTTGTTAATTTCAGCAAGACTCTGATAATTTTTTAGCTTTATCCAGATGTTATGGAGTGCCTCGTGAATCAGAATACCTCTTAAGCGTGGACTATACTCTGCTGTGAGATAATCTGACTCGTCCTTACAGTGAAGGACGTCTTCATAAAAGGCCCATCGGGGACAAGTTTGTAGACGCTCGAGCAAACCACGAATATTTTTTATCCTCTTGGGTAGTGCCTTATCTATGTGGTCATTTTCAAGTGCTAATGTCTTATTTTCATGAAGAAAATCATATTTTTTTTCATATTTTTTTTCGACAATCTCACTAAATTTGACAGATGATGAGATTGTATTTTCTACATTGTCAGTCAATAAAGAATAAGAGATCGATAAATTACCTTTTTCTGACAGTTTGTTTAATTGATTAGCTGTAAAAGATTTTCTCTTATTGAAATCATTTATTTTATTTAGGTGATACAAGGGGAGTAAGGGATTTCTTAAGCTGATTTGATTTTTTCGATCGATAAAATCTATGAGGTATATATCATTATACTGTGAGATTACTTCATCATTAAATGAATAAATATCAATGGCATTGCTTGATACAAAAAAGTTTTTTTGAATCTGGCTTAAGATAATATTGAGGTATTTTTTAAACTCTAGATAATTAATAATTTTATGTTTTCTAATTGAACCAATGTTATTAATTAGGTCAATCAAACTATTCAAGTCCTCGGTTAATGAATCGCTTAATTTAAGTTCATTACGAAAAAAATAATTTTTTAACAGTCTGACAAGGTATGCTCCCCAGTCCGATATATCTAAGTTACTTTGTAATTTATTAATTTCTTCAAAAGAAGATTTATTCAAAGAAGAAGATTCTATAATTTCATTAAACCTTTTTAGGTTAATTTTTCGGATTCCATGTTTTTTAAACATTTTGATCTTTTCATCCAGGTCACTCACAAGTAATAGATCATTTTGAAAGCAGGTGACTACAAAATGACGTATTTTTTCGACTCCAACATAATGGCCGTAGTGTAAATCAAAAAAAGTAAAAATACTTCGAATGATCGGTGATTTTGATAACGATATTTGATTGGGGATATTTAACCCAATTGGCTCTTGACCATTTGCATTTTTGTTGTAAGTTTGCAGACCTGTGAGTACAGGATAGAAGGTTGTAACAATCTTATTGACATCTTCAGAAATAATTGCAATTTTTTTTCCTTGTGAATGTTTGCGAATAATTTCATCACTTATGAAGTTAAACTCTTGGAGTTCATTGTCAAATTGCTGAATGATATGGTCGTTATTCTCTTTTTTAAAAGTAATATCATTTGTCTTAAACTTATTCTGAATTAATTTATTCAGTGGTGTATCAAGGTTAAAACCAATTAGTTGGACCTTTTTATCAAATTCGATATTTTTAATAAAGAAATAAATTGCCTGGTGATATGTAAATAAATCATTGTCAATTAAATATTGATTAAATTTATCTATTACTGAGTGCAGAAATTTATTTTCGATGGATAGATTGAATGATGCATCCTGGTAATCTATGTCATACTCATGAATGTTCTTTATGGCATTCTGGACAAAAAACACGAGTGATTCTATATCATGAAGAAATTGATTTCCGTACCCAATAATTTCATTGGATACAATCTCTTCCAGAATAATATATTCCTCTAATTTATTAATTATTTTTTTACTAATTTCATTGGATGAAAGATAATAAATACTTAATTCATTTGAAATAAATTCAAATAGGGTGAAGGTATTAAAATATGTGGAATTATTTGTGTGAATGAATCTTTTGAAGTAAATGTCATTTTTACAAATTGTAATTATGTTATCTTTCACATTTAAATTTTATAGTAAAACTATATTATGAGCGAGCAATCATCTTATCTTACAAAAAATGGTTTTATGCATTTAAGAGAAGAGTTAAATTATCTCTTAAAGGTTGATCGACCAAAGGTTGTAAAAGACGTTTCGTGGGCAGCAAGCAATGGGGATCGATCGGAAAATGGTGATTACATTTATGGTAAGAAGAGGTTAAGGCAAATCGATTCCAGAGTAAAATATTTACTTATAGTCATTGAAGATTCAAAAATTATTGATCCACTTGAGCAAGAAAATAAAGACAAAGTTTTTTTTGGAGCAACAGTTGAGTATGAGAATTTAAATACAAACCAGATAAACAAGATTCAGATTGTTGGTGTCCCTGAAGTTGATCCTAAGGAAAATAAGATAAGCTGGTTGTCTCCACTCTCTAAAGCTATTCTCGGTAAGCAAGTTGGTGAAATCGTTTCCTATGAAAGTCCTTCTGGACAAAAAGAAATAGAAATTATGTCTATCATTTATCGATGACATTTTCAGTAGACATATTTTCAAGGTTTATCGATAACTATGGAGATATATCAATTCCATTAAGGCTTGCTCATGGGCTTTATATTGATTATGGTGTCACCAGCAATGTATTTCTTACCTCCCATGAGCTTACACAAAAAATATTAGATAAAAATTTATTTAACGAGAAAATTAATATTATTGATATTGATAATATGGATAAGAATTTTTTACCAAATACTAATGTTGTTACTATTTTTGATACACAGTTGCCCATATCTTATGAAGCTAAACTCACAAACAAAAATTTATTAATCAATTATGAGTATTTTTCAGCTGAACAATGGGTTGACGACTGTCATCTTAGAGAGTCAATAAACAAAAATTATAAAAAAATATTTTATATTCCAGGCGTGCGTGAGAATTCAGGTGTTCCAATATTTGCTAAAAATGATAAGGGTTTGTATCAAACTGAAGGGTTAAAAGGTACAAACACCATCAATTTTTTTTGCTATTTTAATGAGAAGATTGAGGCTTCAATAAAAGTTCTGCGAACCAACTTTCCGCAATATGATTCTGTATTGCATGATCGATTTGATAAAGCTAAGAACAGGGGCAAAAACTTATTGAGCTTTAATGATTTTGATAAAGCTTTATCTAATAGTTTAATAAACTTTATTCGTGGTGAGGATAGTCTAATTCGTGCAATTTTGGCTGGATCTCCTTTTATTTGGCAACCCTACATTCAAGAAAATAATCTTCATATTGCAAAATTGAATGCCTTTATTGATCATTACTTTATTTCCTTGCCACCACAGTTGAGAGAAATTTTTTTAATATGGAATAATCAGAGCCTAAATTTAGAACACTGGCGATATATATTTGAAAATATTGAAAATCTCAAAGGATGTTATTTAGAAGCAAGAGATAATTTTATAAAAAGAGGCACTGGGATTGCTCAAATTTATTCATTATTTATTAAATAATTTAGTATAATCATCAAAAATTTTTTTCAAGGATAGGTATGAAAACAGCACAGGAAGTTAGAGCAGGGAACGTCATTATGGTGGATGGCAATCCAATGGTTGCATTGAAATGTGAATACAATAAATCTGGACGAAATGCAGCGGTAGTAAAAATGAAATTAAAGAACTTACTCAACGAATCTGCTACTGAATCAGTTTTTAATGCATCTGATAAATTTGATGTGGTTGTTTTAGAGAAGAAGGAAGTTACCTATTCTTACTTTGCTGATCCAGCTTATGTATTTATGGATGAGGAATATAACCAATACGAAGTAGGGCCAGAGAGCATGGAAGATGCTTTGAAATTTTTAGAGGATGGAATGTCGTGTGAGGTTGTTTTCTATGAAGGGAAAGCAATTTCAGTCGAGCTACCAAATTCAGTTACTCGAGAAATTACTTATACTGAACCTGCAGTTAAGGGAGATACATCTTCTGGTAAGGTTATGAAAACAGCTTCTATTAATACTGGCTTTGAACTGATGGTGCCGTTATTTTGCGATACTGGCGATATCATTGAGATCGACACCAGAACACTTGAATATAAAAACAGGGTTAATAAATAAAATTAACCCTGGGTATCAGAGCCGCCAACAAGTATCTCATCAATCTTTAAAGTAGGTTGCCCAACCCCGACTGGTACGCTTTGACCATCTTTGCCGCATGTACCAACACCAGTATCTAATGACGAGTCATTTCCAACCATAGAAACCTTTTTAAGGATATCTGGACCATTGCCAACAATGGAAGCTCCTTTAATTGGTTGGGTAATTTTTCCATCTTCAATCAACCAAGCCAACGAAGAGGAGAAGACAAATTTACCACTGGTGATATCTACCTGCCCACCACCAAAATTTGGAGCATAGATTCCTTTTTTTACTGATTTAATGATTTCATCTGGGTTATGTTTACCATTGGTCATAATAGTATTGGTCATTCTGGGCATAGGAATATGGGCGTAAGACTCTCTTCGGCCATTTCCAGTAATTTCCATATTCATTAGTTTTGCATTAAGAGTATCTTGCAGATAATTTTTTAGAATCCCATTTTCAATTAAAACAGTTCGCTGTGTAGGGTTACCTTCATCATCAATATTTAAAGAACCTCGTCTGTCTTGGATAGTCCCATCATCAACAATAGTGATATCACTATGAGCCACCTGCTTTCCCATCAGTTTAGAAAAAGCTGAGGTTCCTTTGCGATTAAAGTCTCCTTCTAAACCATGTCCAATAGCTTCATGGAGGAGAATACCTGGCCAACCAGGACCTAGAACGACGGGCATTAGTCCAGCAGGGGATGGTATGGCTTCAAGGTTAGTTACAGCTTGGTGGTAAGCTTCATCAATGTAAAGATTGAGGACGTCGTCAGTAAAATAATCAATACTAAATCGTCCACCACCTCCAGCTGTTCCGATTTCCCTTCTGTTTTTATCTTCAATAATAATGCTTAGTGATAATCGAACAAGAGGGCGAATGTCACTCTTCATATCAGAGAATTTATTTACAATTAAAATTGCATCATATTCTGCTGCAATCGAAGCACTGACTTTAATAATTCGTTTATCTCGAGAAAAAGCTAAACTTTCAAGTTTTTTTAAAATTTCAATTTTTTTCTCGCCTGTATTTATTATGGGATCAATACTTTGATAAAGTTGTCGGGATTTATTTGAGTTAATTTGAGGAACAGATTTATTCTGACCTTGAGATCTTAATGCATTAATGATTTCACAGGATTGTGTTAGTGTTTGATAATTTACTTCATCGGTATACGCGTAAGCAGTTTTGTCACCAGATACCGCCCTTACACCACAACCATTATCGATATTAAATGAAGCATTTTTTACTGCGCCATCTTCAATAGCAAAAAATTCATTTTTAGAGTATTGAAAATACAAGTCGCTGTAATCGATATTCTTATGATTCAAATTATTCATCACTTTTTGAATTTTTTGATTATCAAGTTCTGCTGGGTTTAATATGAGATTGTTTATTTCGTTATTCATCTTTATTTTTAAATATATTTAGTTTTTCCAGAATACTTTCTGATGGTTGGATGACCTCTTCATCCACCAGTTCAGATA
>JAYQUI010000073.1:0-6179 GCA_038147655.1 Nitrosomonadales bacterium | reverse complement strand
TATTGTATCTATCTTTTTTTGGACCAAAATAGCTGTTTTTAACTTTTGCCATAAGCAGTTAATATAGACCTTAAAATCATAAATATCAATATTATAGAGTTATGTTAAAACATCATATCTTTTTATTTCTTTTGCTTGTTGCAATAAATGTTAATGCATTTGTTAAAGAAGTTGCACCAGGTATCTATGTTCATGTTGGTAAACATCTTGATGTGGATGTTGGCTATGATGGAGATATATGCAATATCGGATTTATTGTTGGTAATGATTCTATTGCTGTGATTGACTCTGGTGGAAGTAATCTTGTTGGACAAGAATTAAAAAAATATATTACCGAAAATTTTAAGCAACCAATTAAATATGTCATCAATACCCATCCTCATTTAGATCATATATACGGCAACGTGGTCTTTTCCGAAGCCGAAATATATGGTCACGCAAACCTAACTAAAGCGATGAAGTCTCGAGAAGAGATTTATAGCAAATTAAATGAAAAGTACTTAGGTAACGTTTCTAAAGATAGCCCACTTATCTTACCCAACAATATGGTGGAGATAGGCAAGGACAAAATTATAGATCTTGGTGAACGACAAATTACTCTCCAATCTTTCCCAGATGCACATACTGAGGCAGATATGATAGTTTTCGATCAAAATACGAGAACATTATGGACGGGTGATTTGGTCTTTCGAGAAAGAACACCAGTTATTGATGGAAATATTCATGGTTTCATAAAAGCTTTAGAGGTAATAAATCACAAGGAGATTGATTTAGTGATCCCGGGCCATGGACAACCCTCACCAAAGAATGAGGCAATACAGCCTATATTAAATTATCTTGTTCAATTAAGAGATGATGTCCGCAAATTTATAGATAGTGGAGAGTCTTTAGAATTTGCGATGGAAAACGCAGCCAGTTCATTAAAAGAGCAGTGGTTGTTATTTGAAATTCAGAATCAAAGAAATGTAAATCGTATTTTTCCAATGATGGAATGGGAATAAAAGATTTATTCCCATCACAGCATCAATTATTTTTTTGCAAGCTTTTGATCAAGGCTGCACCCAGCATTCTCAGGATAAGCGCCTACTAATAGAAGTCCGCCAGCAATTGCAACATATAACAGGCTCATAATTAATACGGGCTGACCTTGCATCGCATTCATGAAGTAAATCAATGCCCATAAAATAGAATAAGCAGATAAAACATATGCAGAAATTTTAGTTTTATATCCTAGGATAAGAGCAAGCCCACCTAAGAACTGAACAAGAATACTAATCGGAGCCATAATTCCTGGAAGACCCCTAGCTCCAAGCATATCTTGATACATTCCATAGCCCCCTGGTGTGGTGATGATATTATTGAGAATAAATAAAATATGAATAAAAAAGATTTGGGCCAATAAGATTCTTGATATAAGTCCAAAGTGTTTAGTCATTATATTTCCTTATGATTAGTTAATTGAATAAGATGATGCCTTTAAAATAAAAACTATGCAAGTTAACAGCAAAAAATTTATCCTCTTGTCTTGGGCTAAAGATATTCAAATTATCAAAGATATAAGAACAGAGGTGTTTATCAAAGAACAAAACATTCCAGAGGAACTTGAGTGGGATAAAGATGATGAGGGAGCTAAACATTTTGGTATTTTATCTAATGATATTTTAATTGCCTATGCAAGGGCTCTGATTAAACAAAAAATTCATATCGGCCGGATGGCTGTAAGGAAAAAATACAGAAGTGTGGGTATAGGATCATTTTTGTTATCAAATATTTGTAATCAGGTTGATGATCGGAATCATTCAAAAAAAATTATGTTATCGGCCCAAGAGCAAGCTATCCCTTTTTATGAAAAAAACTTATTTCAAATTAGAGGGGACAAATACCTAGATGCTGGAATTATTCATTATGATATGGAGTTAGTTCGTTAAACTGATTAACAGCGACTTAATGGGAGCTGGAAGTCCAAGCTCTGGTATTTCTTTCCAATCAAACCACAATCCATCAACCATCAAATCTGATTTGTTGGTAATTTTAATTAAAAAGTATTTGTACTTTAATCGATAATGCGAAAAGACACATTGTCTTTCACCTTGTTTGATAAGGTTATTTTTTTTACTTAAATAATTTTTTTGAGGAGGAATCCATAACCCACTCCAAACCCCTGTTCGGTTTTTGACTAAAAGTATTTGTTTATTAAATTCATAAATATAAAATTCGGTTGATCGGTCCTCCTTGGTTTTTGTTTTATTTTTTACAGGAATGGTTTCGGTTAAATTATTTTGTTTTGCAATACATGTCTGATTCATTGGGCAGGAATGACATTGGGGATTTTTGGGAGTACATAATGTAGCTCCAAAATCCATTATGCCTTGAGTATAAATATCAATGTCACCATCAGGTAATAGTTGTTCGCTAAGACCCCATAAATCTTTTTCTGTTTTAGCTAAAGTTATACTTTCTTGAATGCCAAAAAAACGAGTTAATACTCGTTTGACATTGCCATCCAAAATGGCAAATTTTTTTTTAAAGCAAAATGACAAAATTGCTCCGGCCGTTGATCTTCCAATTCCTGGAAGTTGAATTAGGCTTTCAAATGTATCCGGAAATTTACAAGAATATTTCTCGGCAATAATTCTCGCAGTTTTATGAAGGTTTCTCGCTCTTGAATAAAACCCAAGTCCACTCCAGTGAGACATGACTTCGTCTTCAGAGGCTTCAGCTAAATGTTTGATATTTTGAAATCGATTAATAAATTTAATATAGAAAGGGATAACGGTGCTGACCTGTGTTTGTTGAAGCATAATTTCTGACACCCACACTAAGTAAGGATCTTTATTTTTTTGCCAAGGGAGAGCATGCCTTCCATGTTGCTTATGCCATTGCAAAATTTTATTTGAAAATTTTTTTTTGGGCTGTGAAATTATCATTAATAAAAAAGAATTAGAAAAATGATCCCGATAAGAATTCGATAGTAGGCAAAAATTTTAAAATTATTATGAGCAACAAATTTTATTAGAAATCGAACTACTATCAGCGCTGATATAAAAGCCATAGAAAATCCAATTAAGAAAAACCAAAAGTCATCTAATGAAAGGCTATGAAGGTTTTTGAATAAATCATAAAATGAAGCAGCGAACATAATGGGGATTGCTAAAAAAAATGAAAATTCAGTCGCTGTTTTTCGATCTAATTGTAAAAGTAGCCCTCCCATAATTGTTGCTCCAGACCTTGATATTCCGGGAATTAAAGCTAAACATTGAAACAATCCAATTCCAAGAGATTGCTTATAAGAAATATTGTCTACAGTTTTTGTTGGTCCAATATTTGTATTCTTTTCAATCAGCAATATTAGTATCCCGCCAATAATCAAAGCACAGCTAACAACAATAGGATTAAATAGAAATATTTTGATCAAATCATGGAATGCTAATCCTACAATTGCTGCAGGTAGAAATGCCAAAAAGATGTTTGAAAAGAATGTTTTTGATTTCTTGTCAGAGAGATGAAGTGTTTTGTTAAGCAGTTGAACTCTATATTCATAAATGATGGCTAATATTGCGCCAAGCTGAATAAAAATTTGAAAAACTTCAATGTTGGGATGGTTGGCATTAATGAGATGAGCACCAATGATCAAATGACCAGTGGAGCTGATAGGTAAAAACTCTGTGAGGCCCTCAATAACTCCTAATACAACTGCCTGAATAAAGAAGATTAAGGTCATTGAAGTTTAAACTTTTTGGTAAACTTCAGAACCTTTTTTTACAAACTCAATAGATTTTTGCTCCATTCCGTCTTTTAAAGCCTCTTCTTCTGAGATCCCTTTTTCTTTAGCATACTCCCTTACATCTTGTGTAATCTTCATCGAACAGAAATGTGGTCCACACATGGAGCAAAAATGAGCTTGCTTGGCACCCTCTTGAGGAAGAGTTTCATCATGAAATTCTTTTGCTTTTTCAGGATCGAGACTTAAATTAAACTGGTCCTCCCATCTAAATTCAAATCGTGCTTTTGAAAGGGCATTATCTCTTATCTGTGCACCCGGGTGACCTTTAGCAAGATCTGCAGCATGCGCTGCGATTTTATAAGTAATGATTCCTTCTCTGACATCTTCTTTATCAGGAAGGCCTAGATGTTCTTTTGGCGTAACATAACAGAGCATTGCGCATCCATACCAACCAATCATTGCGGCACCAATTCCAGATGTAATATGATCATATCCAGGAGCAATATCTGTAGTCAGAGGCCCTAAAGTATAAAAGGGAGCTTCATGACAATGTTCTAATTGTAAGTCCATATTTTCTTTGATCATGTGCATTGGGACATGACCTGGACCTTCAATCATTGTTTGAACATCATGCTTCCAAGCTATCTTGGTAAGTTCACCTAGAGTTTTTAACTCTGCAAATTGTGCTTCATCATTAGCATCATAAATAGAGCCAGGACGTAATCCGTCACCGAGACTGAAACTCACGTCATAGGCTTTCATAATTTCACAAATTTCTTCGAAGTGTGTGTAGAGAAAAGATTCTTTGTGATGAGCCAAACACCATTTGGCCATGATTGAACCACCACGACTGACAATGCCAGTCATTCGTTTAGCCGTCATAGGAATATACTCCAACCTAACTCCAGCATGGATAGTAAAATAATCAACGCCCTGTTCTGCCTGCTCGATTAAAGTATCTTTAAATATTTCCCAAGTTAGATCTTCCGCCTTACCATCAACTTTTTCTAAGGCCTGATAGATTGGAACTGTTCCAATAGGCACAGGACTGTTTCTAACGATCCACTCACGCGTTTCATGAATATTTTTTCCTGTAGATAGATCCATGACGGTATCAGCTCCCCATCGGGTTCCCCACACCATTTTTTCAACTTCTTCACTAATACTTGATCCAAGTGCTGAATTTCCAATATTGGCATTAATTTTGACTAAAAAATTCCTACCAATAATCATTGGTTCAGTTTCGGGGTGATTAATATTTGCTGGGATAATGGCTCTTCCTTTTGCAACTTCTTCTCTCACAAACTCTGGAGTGATTAATTTTGGAATAGATGCACCATAACTTTGTCCTGGGTGTTGTGTTTGAATGAATTCTGAAATCCCTTCTCTTCTCTGATTTTCACGGATAGCTATGTATTCCATCTCAGGCGTAATGATTCCTTTTTTGGCATAATGCATTTGTGAAACGTTTTGCCCAGGTTTTGCTTTTAACGGTTTTCTTTTTAAATTAAAACGCATTTTTTCAAGTTCTGGATCGCTCTGTCTTTCTTTACCAAAATCTGAAGTTGGTCCATCTAATTCTTCAACATCTGCTCTATCAAGAATCCATTGAGATCTTAATGCTGGCAAACCATTTCGAATATCAATTTGATATGCTGGGTCGGTATACGGACCAGATGTATCATAAACAACAACAGGATTATTTTTTTCATCACCAAATTGTGAGGCAGTATCAGAAAGGCTTATTTCACGGAAAGGAACTTTGATATTATTGTTTCCTTCAACGTATATTTTTTTTGAATTTTTAAAAGAATGTAATGCGTTAGGATCAATCGTCGCATCTGATTTATTAAAATCCGATTGTTGATTAATATTCTTATCTGGTGCGTTCATTAAGTCTCCTTAAGTTGAAAAGTAAGGAGTGCATCTTTTGCATTCCCTACGTCGGTATTATCCGAATCAGGTTCCAAGGGTGTTTCTCACAATATAAAATTGACCCCCAGCAAATATCTAAACATTGTACATAAATTATGAATTTAGGTTAATGCCTTTAGTCATAAGGACCAATAATATAAGATATAATTCAAGTATTATTCTTTATACTATTCAAAGACATATATGCATTCTGAAAAAAGTAAATTTAATATGATTGAACAGCAGATAAGAACATGGAATGTTCTTGATGAGTCTGTTCTCGATTTATTTAGAAAATACGATCGTAAACTTTTTGTACCTTCAAAATATCAAGGCTTAGCATTTGCTGATTTAGAAATTCCAATTAATGCTAATGCTTCAATGTTAGCTCCAAAAGTTGAAGCAAAAATAATCGATTCACTAAAGTTGAATAAAAAAATGAAAGCCTTACATATTGGGACCGGCAGTGGTTTTTTTTCAGCTTTGTTGGCAAGTCATGTTAAAGAGTTATACACAGTTGATATCGACTCAGAGTTTATTG
>JAYQUI010000072.1:0-6314 GCA_038147655.1 Nitrosomonadales bacterium | reverse complement strand
ATAATAAGAATTACAAATAACAATAAATTTAATTTGATCATTTTTTTTCCACTCCCCTTAACCTTGCACTTCTTGAGCGGGGATTGGCCTCTACCTCTTCAGCTGAGGCAACCAAATTACAAATAACATTTGCTTTAGTCTCCTCGTGATGATCTGCGTTGCGGATTGGTATAAATTTTGGAATTGTGTCAGGAGGTAGTTTTGTTATTTCTTTGATAAAATTTTTAACTATGCGATCCTCTAAGGAGTGAAACGTTAGTGCCAGAAGTCTACCTTGTGGTTTTAGTGCATCAAATAACAGCGGGAGTGCATCTTTTAATTCATTTAACTCTTGATTTACTTCAATTCGTAAGGCCTGAAAAACTTTCGTAGCTGGATGTTTTCTGGAATTAGTGTAAGGCACAGATTTTTTTACTATATCTGCAAGCTCTATAGTTGACGTAATATTTTTTTCATCTCTAATCTTGCAAATATTAGAAGCTATTCTTCTAGCAAACTTTTCCTCACCATAGTCCCTAAAAATTTTTATTAAATCTGATTCATCATATTTATTTACAACCATACTTGCATCAACTGTTTGTGATTGATCCATTCTCATATCAAGGGGACCGTTATGCATAAAACTAAAACCTCTTGATGCATCATCTAATTGGGGTGATGAAACACCTAAATCCATAAATACCCCATCAAGACTTTTTTTTTTAAAGATCTTGCAAAATTTAATATTGATGAATGATGAATTTCAAAACGCTCATCCAGTATTGAATTGGCAGAATTGATTGCCTCATGATCTTTATCAATGGCGATTAATTCGCCCTTTTGCTCCAAGCTGTCTAATATAATTTTGGAATGGCCGCCACGCCCAAAAGTGCAATCCAAATATTTACCATTTTTATTAATAATTAAATGTTCGTTTACTTCATATGGCATTATTGGGAGATGTCTAAAATTATTCATAAAGAAAATCCTTCAAGTTCATGAAAGTTTTCAAGATTTAAATTTTTCACTGTGCTGTTAATTTTTTTAGACCAAGTGCTCTTATCCCATATCTCAAAATGAGATCCTTGTCCTAGCATGATTGTTTCTTGCTGGATCCCTGCAAATTCTCTTAAGGAGGCTGATAGCAGAATTCTGCCTGCTTTGTCTGGGTCAACTTCATCCGCATATCCAACCAAGAGTCTTTGAAGGGTGCTAATTTTTGGATCAAAGCTTGAGAGGGACATTAATTTTTTTTCTATTGGAGCCCAACTAAGCAGGTTGTATAGGACTAAACATTTATCTGGGTGAGCGGTAAGGATAAGTGAGGAATTTTGCTCAAAAAGTGTTTCCCGAAATTTTTTCGGTACTGCCAATCTAAATTTATCATCCAAAGCAACAATGCTTGAACCTCTGAACATCTGAAATCCCCTATTTTTTGAGGGGAATGTGAAATAGCTAACAACCCTTAGTAATGTTAATTATTTCCCATTTATTACCACTTTTTCCCCTCATTTACACTATAGGCAAAAAAAAAGCGCTTTGCAAGCGCTTTTTTTAATGAAGTCAATAAGTTAGCCTATAAGCCGGGTTCTGTATTTGTGCAGTCATTCATCTTGAATAATGATTACTCATCATCTCTAGCGGCCTACCCGATGACAGTACGAGCCATACTATCGTCATCCTATTTGGCCTTGCTCCTGGTGGAGGTTACCGCGTTTCACCGTAACTAAATACGCTCGTCTCTGTGGCCCTATTCCTCATTTCACAATGGTTGGCTGTTAGCCAACACCATGCTCTTCGGAGCCCGGACTTTCCTCTATAAATAGCGACTGCCCGGCTAACTTGGGATTATTATAACCTCTTTGCTATAGACCATGAAATCTTTTGGTTGGCCATAAATGGGATTATTTCTTGATCGCCAACAGCATATGATGACTGAACTTCAAATTGCTCTTTTTTGAATGTTATTTTTTTATCTGTTTTTACTAAATTATAAAAATCAGAACTATTATTGACAGAAAAATCTTCAAATTTATCTAACGCCCCAGACTTATCAAATGCTTCTAGATATATAACTAAGGCCGTTGATGCAGAAAAAATACCTGCGCAGCCACATGAGCTTTCTTTTTGATTTTTATAATGTGGGGCACTATCCGTCCCGAGAAAAAACTTGCTATTTCCAGAAAACGCAGCTTCAGCTATTGCTTTTCTATGGATCTCTCTTTTAACTACGGGCAAACAATAATGATGAGGCTTAAGCCCCCCTGACAATAAATCATTTCTATTAAGAACCATATGCTGAGGAGTAATAGTGGCTGCAACTAAATCTGAAGATTCTTTAACAAAGTCAACAGCATCTTTTGTTGAAATATGTTCAAAGATTACTCTTAATTTAGGAAAATTCTGAGTGATTAATGTCAATTCATCGATAAATAATTTTTCTCGATCGAATATATCTGTTTCTGGATCATTCACTTCCCCATGAACCAATAAGGGTAAATTATACTTCTCCATCCATTCAAAGATCTTATAACAGTCTTTAATATTACCAACACCATTGGAAGAGTTTGTTGTTACTCCTGCTGGATAAAGCTTTACACCAATCAATCTAGGGTCTGATGCCCCCTCACTTATATCAATTTCTTTAATGTCTCCCGTTAAATACATGGTTACAAGAGGTTTAAAGTGTGAATATTTTGAAACTGAAACAATTTGGTCATAATACTTTAAAGCTTTTTTGTAAGTTGTGACTGGATCTTTAAGATTAGGCATAGCTACAGCATGATGAAAATGTTCTGCAGTAGCATTAACTGCAAAATCTAGTAAATTTCCTTCTCTGAAATGCACATGCATATCATTCGGAAGTTTGATTGTAATTAATTCACTCATTTTTAAGTTCAATACCTATATTATAAATATTCTTCTTATTGCCATTATAAAACTCTGAGACAATCGCGGCAGCTTTCTTTAACGGTAATTCTTTCATCAATATTTTTAAGAGATTGATTTCCTCATTAGATATTAATTTCTCTTTAATCTTATTCGGAATTACTATAATAACAAACTCACCCTTTAATTCTTGAGGGGTATCCTTAAAGTAACGAAATAAATTTTCTGCAGAATCTGAATAAAAGTTCTCAAATAATTTTGTCATCTCCCTTGCTATGAATACTTTGGTTGATGGCGATATAAAATTGACTACATTCTCTAAAAAACTTAAAACTCTTTTTGGTGATTCATAGAATATGGTTGGCTTTTGTTGTTGATCAATTAGATTCAAGGTTTCTTGAATGGCAATTAATTTGGTTGGTAAAAACCCTACAAAGTAAAATCTTCCATCATCGATTCCTGATACTGAAAATGCTGTAGTAATAGCAGAAGGGCCAGGTATTGGTTCTATTCTAATTTTGAGAGAACGTGCTTGAGTCACTAAAAACATTCCTGGATCACTGATACATGGCGTTCCAGCATCCGTTACATACGCGATTGATTCACTGTTTAAAACAGCTTCCTGGATAATTTTTTCTGCAGCATACTTTTCATTATGTTGATGGATTGTGTATATTTTTTTATTTTGAATACCCAAATGATTCAAAAGTTTTTTTGTTACTCTTGTATCCTCACATAATATAATTGAACACAATTGAAGAGTTTCTATAGCTCTTAAAGTGATGTCTTTTAAATTTCCAATTGGAGTAGCAACAATATATAGTTTAGTTGACATTTTTTTGCCTTGTTATATTAACTCTAGTATACAATTTAAAAATATTAATAATTTTATTAACATATGCCTATTAAACTTTTATCAATAATTCTTATATTCTTTAGTTTGTCATCCTGTGCACCAACAGCAATAGTTGCGGTCCCCTCATCCATTGCAGATAGAAGAACAACCGGTGTTCAAGTAGAGGACCAAACAATTGAATTCAAAGCAACTTATGAATTTCAACAGATTGATGGCAACTTTAGCGCAAGTGCAACAAGCTACAATCAAAATGTATTGCTGACAGGTGAATCTGAATCTCAGGAATTAAAAGACAAAGTTGAATCTATTGTTGGGAAAATAGAAGGTGTCAAGGCAATATATAACGAAATCTTAGTAACCAAACCCTTGGCACTAAAAGAAAAGGTAAAATCGAAAACGAAAGATTATGGAATTACTACCAATGTCAAGGCGAGGCTTTTTAAGGAAGAAACAAAATCAAATCTCTCTCCAGTGCATATTAAAGTAGTCACTGAAAGACAAATTGTTCATTTGATGGGCATTGTGTCTGCAAAAGAAGCTGAAGAGGCTGAAAAAATTGCAAAAACAAGTAAAGGTGTTGTAAAGGTTAAAACCTATTTTGAGATTGATAATCAATACAAAAAGAATTGATTTATTTCATAAAAGTTTTATAATTATCAAACAATTCGGTTTTACCAAACATCATCATTAAATTAACATCCAAATTAAAACAATCATGAGTGATAATATAATAAATGTAACTGATTCAACCTTTGAACAAGAAGTTCTAAGTTCTGAAATACCTGTTTTACTAGATTACTGGGCAGAGTGGTGCGGACCATGCAAAATGATTGCACCCATTTTGAATGATATTGCTGATGAATATTCAGGAAAAATTAAAGTAGCTAAGCTTAATATTGATGAAAATCCAAGCACACCAGCTAAGTTTGGAGTTCGTGGAATACCCACATTAATGATTTTTAAGTCTGGATCCATTGAAGCAACTAAAGTAGGAGCTATGTCAAAATCTCAACTTTCTGCATTTATTGATTCAACAATTTAATTATGCAAATCTCAGATCTCAAACATTTACCAGTAACGAACCTCATTGAACTAGCTAATGAAAGTAAAGTTGATAATGCAGGTCGGATGCGAAAACAAGATCTAATCTTTGCAATTTTAAAAACCAAGGCTAAAAATGGCGAAACTTTATATGGCCAAGGTACTTTAGAAGTTTTACCGGATGGATTTGGTTTTCTTAGATCAGCTGACACATCATATCTTGCCGGTCCGGATGATATTTATGTATCTCCATCCCAAATAAGAAGATTTAATCTTCACACTGGAGATACAGTGGCTGGAGAAATAAGAACTCCAAAAGATAGTGAAAGATATTTTGCATTAGTTAAGGTTGAAAAGGTTAATGAAGAACCGCCCGAAAATACAAAGAATAAAATTCTTTTTGAAAACCTTACTCCTTTATTTCCAACTGAAAGACTTAATCTCGAAAGAGATATTTCCAGTGAAGAGAATATTACAGGCAGAATAATTGACATGATTGCCCCTATCGGAAAAGGGCAAAGGGGCTTGATAGTCGCGAGTCCTAAAAGTGGTAAAACAGTCATGATGCAAAATATTGCTCATGCCATCACCGCAAATCATCCTGAAACAGAGCTTATTGTCTTGCTCATTGATGAAAGACCAGAAGAGGTTACTGAAATGACTCGATCAGTTAAAGGTGAGGTAGTTGCCTCAACATTTGATGAACCAGCTACGCGCCATGTTCAAGTCGCTGAAATGGTCATCGAAAAAGCAAAAAGAATGGTTGAGCATAAAAAAGATGTTGTGATTTTGCTTGACTCTATTACTAGATTGGCCAGAGCTTATAACACAGTTATTCCATCATCAGGAAAAGTTTTAACAGGTGGTGTAGATGCAAATGCTTTACATAAACCTAAAAGATTCTTTGGTGCTGCAAGAAATACCGAAGAAAGTGGCTCATTAACTATCCTTGCTACAGCACTGATTGATACAGGTTCAAAAATGGATGATGTCATATACGAGGAGTTTAAAGGTACAGGTAATATGGAAATTCATCTGGATAGAAGAATGGCAGAAAAACGATTATATCCAGCTATTAATGTTAATAAGTCTGGTACTAGACGTGAAGAGCTATTAATAAGCCAAGAAGTCCTTCAGAAAATCTGGGTCTTAAGAAAACTGCTCTATCCAATGGATGATATTGAAGCTATGGAATTCCTCATGGATAAAATTAAATCAACCAAGACAAATGATAACTTTTTTGACAGCATGAGGCGTGGATAATCTTGCTTTTTTAGCAAATTAATAAGATAATACGCAACTTAATTTATATTTAGACCAATTATTATGAAAAAAGATACGCATCCAAAATATCCTGAAATAAATGTTACTTGCAGTTGTGGAAACACCTTCACGACTAAGTCAACAGCAGGGAAAGACTTAAATATTGAAGTCTGCTCTCAATGTCATCCTTTTTACACAGGTAAACAGAAAATTGTTGATACTGCAGGTCGCGTTGAGAAGTTTAAGCAAAAATATGGAATGTAATTCATCTTTATAAAAAAATTAG
>JAYQUI010000071.1:3143-6396 GCA_038147655.1 Nitrosomonadales bacterium | reverse complement strand
TCACCATCTGAATTCAAAAAAACTGCATCATCAAAATCATAAATAATTTTTTTTGAGAAAATTCTTAGAATTTTAAAAAAAAATCTTGGTACTAATTTTCTTTGTAAAAATATAACATCAAAAGTAGGTGCTTTTATGATTGATTTGAGATAATTCAAAGGTCTTTTGGATAGCCCTATGTGATGATAATATACTTTATCACTTTTAAGTAAATCACCGTAAACAAGAGCTCTCTCCCTAGAAGATGAAGCTTGTATACCCTTAGTTAAAATAAGAATTTTTTTCATTTAGTTTATAATTTCTGTATGAAAGTCTTGATTATCAAAACATCATCATTAGGTGACATTGTTCACGCTAACTCTATTATAAGTGATTTAAGAAGAAATCATGTCGATGCACAGATACATTGGCTTGTTGAAGAATCATTTTCTAGTTTATTAAATTTATTTCCAGTTCAGAAAATTTTGATCAGTAAATTTCGAAGTTGGAAAAAAAACTTATTTAAAAAAATTTCATACAGTGAATTTTATCAACTCAGGAATTTAATTAAAAAAGAAAATTATGATTATGTTATTGACCTTCAAGGTCTTATAAGAACTGGAATAATGTGCAGATCGCTGAACTCTTCTGGTTTTAATAAGAATTCAATTAAAGAGAGCTTTGCGAGTTATTTTTATAAAAATACTTTTGAGATTGAAAAAGAAATACATGCAATTAATAGAAATAGATTACTTGTAGCTAAGTCAATGAATTATGAAATAGACCAGGATGATATTTCTTTTTCTTATAATTTAAAAAAAGATCATACAGACCCTCATAGTATTGTATTTATTACGGGTACAAGTAATGTTCAAAAGAAATGGCCTCTTGAACACTGGATTAAATTGGCACGCATGTTTGAGCGAGACAATTATAAAATTTTTCTTCCCTGGGGAAGTGCTAAAGAATATGAAGAATGCCTCGCGATCTATGATCAAACAACAAACTGTGAAATTCTCGAGAAAGCGAATATTGATCAACTGGCAAAAAAAATTGCATCCGTACGTTTTGCAATTGGGGTTGATACCGGTTTAACGCACCTTGCCTCCTCCCTAGATATACCCACTATAGGTATTTATACATCTAGCAATTCGAGCCTTACTGGCGTAAAAAGTACAAAAACCCCTGCATTTAACATGGGTTCATTAAATAACATCCCCCTCCCTGCAGATATTTTCAAAAAATTTAATGATTTAGCTTGAAATTTACCTTTCCATACCTATATTTAGACTGTAATAAATTTTTTAAACTCGGTTAGGTATATGGCAAACGACAAAAAAGAAAAAAATCTCACTGAAGAACTTGATCAAAATGAAGATCAAGATATATCAAAGGAAAATGCTAATAAGGAAAGTCAGGAGATTGACACTCAATCTGATGACTTATTAGAGCAAATTGAGGATCTTAAGAATCAAGTTTTATATGCGAAAGCTGAAGCAGAAAATATTCGAAGAAGAAGCTATGAAGAAGCTGATAAAACTAGAAAGTTTGCAATCGAAGGTTTTAGTCAAGAATTATTATCAGTAAAAGATAGTTTAGAGGCCTCACTAGGATCTGATAATGTGGACAACAAGATCTTAATCGATGGTGTTGAATTAACACTAAAACAGCTAAATGCTGTTTTTGAAAAATTTAATATTGTTGAAATCAATCCGATAGGTGAAAAATTTGATCCAAATGAACATCAAGCAATGTCTATGGTTGAATCAAAAGAGCAAGAATCTAACACGGTATTAAGCGTATTACAAAAGGGTTACAAGCTTAATGACAGAGTAATTAGACCAGCAATGGTCTCAGTGGTTAAAAATAATGATTAACACTTGAAAATTTTATTAATCATCTCAACATTAATAAGTAATAAATATTTGAAGGAAAAAATATAATGGCAAAAATTATTGGAATTGATTTAGGAACAACCAACTCTTGCGTAGCAGTCATGGAGAGCGGAAAGCCGAAAGTAATCGAGAACTCAGAAGGAAATAGAACAACGCCTTCTATTATCGCTTATCAAGATGGTGGTGAAATTCTGACCGGTGCCCCTGCTAAACGTCAAGCGGTGACAAACCCTAAAAATACCCTTTATGCTGTGAAGCGACTTATCGGAAGACGTTTTGAAGAAGATGAGGTTCAAAAAGATATTAAATTAATGCCATACACCATTGCCAAAGCAGATAACGGTGATGCCTGGGTTGAGGTTAATGGAGAAAAAGTAGCTCCACCACAAGTCTCAGCTGAAATCTTAAAAAAAATGAAAAGAACGGCAGAAGAATATCTGGGCGAAGAAGTGACAGAGGCTGTTATCACAGTTCCTGCATATTTTAATGACAGTCAAAGACAAGCGACAAAAGATGCTGGACGGATTGCTGGTCTTGAGGTCAAAAGAATTATTAACGAACCAACTGCTGCTGCACTAGCTTTTGGTTTAGACAAACAAGAGGGTGACAGAAAAATTGCTGTTTATGACCTTGGTGGTGGAACATTTGACGTATCTATCATTGAAATATCAAGTGTAGACGGTGAGCATCAGTTTGAAGTTCTATCAACGAACGGGGACACTTTCTTAGGTGGTGAAGATTTTGACAATAGAATTATTGACTTCCTCGCTGAAGAATTTAAAAAAGAAAATGGGGTAGATTTAACCCAGGATATGCTTGCAAAACAGCGTCTTAAAGAGGCTGCCGAAAAAGCAAAAATTGAGCTATCAAGCAGTTCACAGACTGAGGTGAACTTACCATACATCACTGCAGACGCATCCGGTCCAAAACACTTGGTTGTAAAACTCACACGCTCAAAATTTGAATCATTAGTTGAAGATTTAATTGAAAGAACTGCTGCGCCATGTCAGCAAGCAATGCAAGATGCCGGCTTATCCAGTACAGATATTTCAGACGTCATTCTTGTTGGTGGTCAAACCCGTATGCCAAAAGTGCAAGAAAAAGTTAAGTCGATTTTTAATGTTGACCCAAGAAAAGACGTTAACCCCGATGAGGCTGTTGCAGTTGGTGCTGCAGTTCAGGGTGGTGTCCTTCAGGGAGATGTTAAAGATGTTCTATTGCTGGATGTAACGCCATTAAGTCTTGGTATTGAAACATTAGGTGGTGTTTGTACCAAGCTAATCAAGAAAAATACCACTATTCCAACTAAAGCCTCGCAAGTCTTCTCCACTGCTGAAGATAACCAAAGTGCTGTAACTATCCATGTCCTCCAGGGTGAG
>JAYQUI010000071.1:1355-3043 GCA_038147655.1 Nitrosomonadales bacterium | reverse complement strand
GATAAAAAGCTCAAAGAGCTTGTTGATGCAAAAAATTCTGCAGAAGCACTGATCCACGGTACTAAAAAATCAATGACTGATCATGCTGATAAATTAGAAGATGGTGAAAAAGAAAAAATTGAAGCTGCTGTTAAAGATTTAGAAGAAGCAATTTCATCAGACGATAAAGCCAAAATTGAAGAAAAATCAAAAGCATTGGCCGAATCAGCACAAAAATTTGGTGAAAAAGTTTACGCCTCTCAGCAAAATCAAACTGGTCAAAATCAACAGGCAGACTCTGCTGACGCAAATTCAGAAAAGACTGTTGATGGTGATGTAGTTGATGCTGAATTTGAAGAAGTTAGCGAAGAAAAAAAAGAAGAGGATAAGTAATATCCTTATAGACTCAATCTGGCCTGGGAACTCCAGGCCATCAACATTTAGGTAAATATGGCTTCAAAAAGAGATTATTACGAGATTCTTGGACTTAACCGAGATGCATCTGGAGATGAAATCAAAAAAGCCTTTAAAAAGCTTGCAATGAAATTTCATCCAGATAGAAATCCAGATAATCCAAAAGCGGAAGAAAGCTTTAAAGAGGTCAAGGAAGCCTATGAAATTTTAAGCGACCCTCAAAAAAAATCTGCCTATGATCAATTTGGTCATGCCGGCGTCGATCAATCGATGGGTGGAGGACCAGGAGGTTTTCAGGGCGGATTTTCAGATTTTGGAGATGCTTTCGGAGATATTTTTGGCGATATATTTGGTGGTGGTCGATCAGGATCAGGAAAATCAAATGTCTATCGAGGAGCAGATTTAAGATACAACTTAGAAATAACCCTTGAAGAAGCAGCACAAGGGACTGAGAAGAAAATTAGAATTCCTGTATTGTCACAATGCAAAACATGTTCAGGAAGTGGTGCAAAAAAAGGAACACAGCCATCCACATGTGGAACTTGCGGCGGTCATGGACAAGTCAGAATGCAACAAGGATTTTTTTCAGTGCAACAAACATGTCCAAAATGTCAGGGTTCTGGAAAGGTAATCAATGATCCATGCAATGATTGTTCAGGTTCAGGAAGGGTTAAAGAGTCTAAAACGCTATCTGTAAAAATACCGGCCGGTGTGGACGAGGGAGATAGAATTCGTCTCAGTAATGAAGGTGAGGCTGGAGTAAATGGCGGCCCATCTGGCGACTTGTATGTTGTTGTTGCATTAAAAAAGCATGCCATTTTTGAAAGAGATGGAGCTGACTTACACTGCGAATTACCGATAAGTTTTTCAGTCGCAGCTTTGGGCGGAGATGTTGAAATTCCTACACTAGGTGGCAATGCAAAAATGAAAATTCCTCAAGAAACCCAAACTGGGGCTACTTTTAGACTAAAAGGTAAAGGTATTAAACCTGTTCGGGAAAATTACACAGGAGATCTTTTATGTCATGTGGTCGTTGAAACACCGGTAAAACTAACCGAAAGACAAAAAGAAATTTTAAGAGAACTTGAAGACCTGAATCAGGCTGATAGCGGAAAACACAGCCCAAGATCAAAAAGTTGGGTTGATAAAGTAAGAGACTTCTTTGATTAATACGTTCCTTTTTGAATTAGCTCAACCTTGTAACCATTAGGATCTTCTATAAAAGCAATCACTGTCGTGCCATGCATCATTGGACCAGCCTCTCTCACAACTTTACCGCCTTTTGATTTAATTTC
>JAYQUI010000071.1:0-1255 GCA_038147655.1 Nitrosomonadales bacterium | reverse complement strand
TGTAAAATTCTCATTTAGGCTCCTTTTTACTTAATTGTAAGTATTTCTGATATAACTGGTCATTTGTCTCAACATAGTTTTCATCTTTTGGAATGCAGTCAATGGGACAAATATCCACACATTGCGGAATTTCAAAATGTCCAACACACTCCGTACATAGATCAGGATTAATCTCATATATTTGTTCGCCCATATAGATTGCCTGATTAGGACAAACGGGCTCACAAACATCACAATTAATGCACTCTTCTGTAATTTTTAGCGCCATGCGTTAATCAAATTAGTAATTTTTTTTGACAAAAATGGAGACAGGTCTTTATTTAGATGAATAAGTTGCCTCACCAAGGAGGACGAAATAGATCTTAAAGCTGGATCAGATTGAAGAAATATTGTTCTTATACTCCGATCAATTTTTTGATTCATATCACTTAAATCTCTCTCATAAGCAAAATCAATTTCATTTCTTAAACCCCTTGCAATAACACTAACATTATTTTTTTTGGCCAAATCAACAGTCAATCCTGAGTAGGAGATTACTTCAATATTTGCATGGTTTTGGTATAACTCATTAAGAAGATTTATTCGTTGATCAATGCTATATAAAGAATTTTTATCATTATCTTCGGCAATAGCAACGATAACGACCGATGCTAGGTTCTGTAGTTGATTGATGATATCTTCATGCCCTTTTGTAATTGGATCAAATGAGCCAGGATAAATAATTTTATCGATCATATTTATAAATTCCATAAAACAAAGTTTTGGTCTTTTTTTCACGAATCATACATAAATTCTCTAATTCAATTTTAGTTGCTGATTCTACATATATTATACCGTCAGGTTTTAATAATTTTTCTAATGCCAGGTCTAGCCAATCATAGCAATTAGATTTGTATGGGGGATCAAAGAAAACAATGTCATATCTTTGGTCAGTGTGCGTTACATATTTATGTGATTCAGAAATCTCAGTTGTGCAATTTGTGATCTGAAGTGATTTGATGTTTAAATTAATTTGCTCAATATTTGTTTTTGACTGATCTATAAATTGGCAGGCCTGTGCGCCTCTTGATATGGCTTCAAAACCCAGACTTCCAGAGCCCGCAAATAAATCAAGACAAGTGGCTCCATCAATGAAGGGGATCAACCAATTAAATAGGGTTTCTTTGACCCTTCCTAAGGTAGGTCTTGTATTTTCATTGTCATGAAAAGAAATATTTCTCCCTTTTAATGACCCTGCAATAATTTTAACTGAGCT
>JAYQUI010000070.1:4643-6427 GCA_038147655.1 Nitrosomonadales bacterium | reverse complement strand
CTTCAGCCGGAGCTGCATCTTGAGCTGGTGCTTCAGCCGGAGCTGCATCTTGAGCTGATGCTTCAGCCAGTTCTACTTCAGGAATTGCTTCAAATTGTGAATCCGATTCACGTGCTTTTAATCTTTCTTTAATACGCGCAGACTTACCAGAACGTTCTCTTAAGTAGAAAAGTTTTGCACGACGAACATTACCACGTCGTTTAACTTCAATTGAATCGATTAATGGTGAGTGAAGTTGGAATGTTCTCTCAACACCCTCTCCAGATGATATTTTTCTAACGATAAAAGATGAGTTAAGCCCTCTATTTTTTCTTGCAATTACAACGCCCTCAAAGACCTGAACTCTTTTTCTATCTCCCTCAACAACGTTTACACCAACAGCAACTGTATCACCAGGAGCAAACTTAGGAATTTTTTTGCCCAGACGAGCAATTTCTTCTTTTTCGATAGTTTGAATAATGTTTGTCATATCTATTTCCTCTTTTTCAAATCTTGTTCCTGCTCACTCAATGCTTCCTGGAGCAGCCCAGATTCTTCTATTGTTAATTCCTGACCATCTATTAAATCAGGTCTTTTTTTAAAAGTTTCTAACAAAGCAGTTTTTTTTCGCCACTTTGATATCAGATTATGATCTCCAGACAATAATACATCTGGTACCTTTAAATTCTCAAAAACTTCAGGTCGAGTGTACTGAGCATGATCGAGAAGTCCTTTATAGAAAGAATCGTCCTCAAAAGATTCGTTGTTATTTAACACTCCAGGAATTAGCCTGGATAACGAATCAATTAAAACCATAGCCGGTAATTCTCCGCCTGTCGTCACAAAATCTCCAATAGAGATTTCTTCATCCACATAATGATCTATCACTCTTTGATCTATACCCTCGTATCGACCCGAGATTAAAATCATATTATCTATCTTTGATAACTCAATTAGTTTTTTCTGATCAAGCCTCTTTCCTTTAGGGCTCAAATATATCACTTTAGAGTTATGTACTTTCTTATTCTCATGATTTTTTTTGATGTCTCTTATGGTTTTCACAAGAGGCTCAATCATCATTACCATTCCTGGACCTCCACCATAAGGTCGGTCATCAATAGTGTGATGAACATCATTCACATAATCACGAGGATTCCACAGATTTAAATTAACCTTGGAATCTTTCAATGCTCTACTGACCACACCGTCAGATTTAATTACTTCAAACATTTGAGGCATTATTGAAATGACATCAAATGTAATCATTAAAATTCCTTATCCCAGTCAACCTCTATGAGCTGATTGTGTGTATCCACTTTTTTAATTACTTGTGGAATATAGGGTATTAGTCTTTCTCTATCTCCTGAAACTACCAACACATCATTGGCACCAGTTTCAATTAAACCAACCACTTTACCCAAATCTTCACGGTCAACATCAATCACTTTTAAACCTATCAGATCATCCCAATAAAACTCATCTTCAGGCAATTGGGGGAGCTGATCCCTTTCAATCGCTAAGAAATATCCTTTATGCGAGATGGATTGGTCTCGATCTGTTAATCCAATATCAGCTATAACATCCTGACCTTGAATCTTTATTTCTTTAATTTCAACACTGTTCCAATCTTTTTGATTTCTTGATAAAAACTGTGTTTTGTACTGTATAAAATTTTTAGCTGTTTCGGTAAATGGTCTTATCTTTACCCAACCTTTAATCCCATAGGCAGATATAATTTTTCCTATGATGACAAGGTTTTCCAACAATTATTCTTCTTTAGGCGCTTCCTCAGCAGGAGCAGCTTC
>JAYQUI010000070.1:0-4543 GCA_038147655.1 Nitrosomonadales bacterium | reverse complement strand
CAAGGTTTTCCAACAATTATTCTTCTTTAGGCGCTTCCTCAGCAGGAGCAGCTTCTTCAGCAGGAGCAGCTTCTTCAGCAGGAGCAGCTTCTTCAGCAGGAGGAGCTTCTTCAGCAGGAGCAGCTTCTTCAGCAGGAGCAGCTTCTTTAGCAGGAGCAGCTTCTTTAGCAGGAGCAGCTTCTTTAGCTACAGGCTCTGCAGCTGCAGCTTTTTCAGCTGCTTTTTTCGCTTTTTTCGCTTCGGCTTTTTTCAAATCTTTTTGTTTCATTGCTTCAAGACCAGCCGGTCCTTTCGCTTGCAACTTGATAATTCTAGACATTGTCTCTGAAATTTGAGCGCCATTGTCTTTCCAATAAGCAATTCTTTCCTGATCAAGCCTTAGGCTTTCAGCTCCAGATTGTGCCATTGGGTTGTAGAAGCCAACACGCTCAATAAAACGACCGTCTCTTCGTTTGCGTGAGTCTTGAACCACTACGTTGTAATAAGGTTTCTTCTTTGAACCGCTTCTTGATAATCTAATAATAACCATAAATAATCTCTAAAAAATTTTATACAGAAAAGGGGTGGATTTTACGCTATTTTTGGGTGTTTTGGCAAGTTTTCTTGAAAATTAGTTAACGACATTTTGATACGGTGTTGGATCTTTAATGCCTGCTTTTTCAAATCCTTGGTGTCTGAGGTAACAAGAATCACATCTACCACATGCATTACCGTTTTGATCGGCCTGATAACATGAAATACTCATTGAATAATCAACGCCTAAATTACTGCCTTTTGCAATAATTTCATCTTTTGTTAATCCAATTAGAGGGGTATGAATATTGAATGGGGTTCCTTCTATAGCTGCCTTAGTTCCAAGGTTCACCATTTTTCTGAAAGCATCTATGAATTCTGGTCGGCAGTCAGGGTAGCCTGAGTAATCAACTGCATTGACCCCCAGAAATAAATGACTTATTCCCAAAGATTCAGCCCAAGCTGTGGCAAATGACATCATAATGGTATTTCTCGCTGGAACATAAGTAACCGGAATACCCTCGGATCTTTCTTCCGGAATAGTCATATCATGGTTAGTTAAAGCCGATGATTTGAGCCAGCTCATATCCACATTAATTTCACGAAATTCAGAAAGGTTATATTTTTTTGCAATATTTCTTGCAGCCATTGTTTCAGAGGAATGGCGTTGACCGTAAATCACATGCAATGCATAGCAATCAAATCCATCATTTTGCGCAATGGCAAGTGTTGTAAGCGAATCCAGCCCACCTGATAATAATAAAATGGCTTTCTTAGACACCTTTTTTATCTCCCCATAATATTTTATGGAGTTGAAGCTGCAGCCTCACATTCAGCTGATGCTTTAATATCCACTCAGCCAATTGTTCATTTGCCAGAACTTTATATACTGGAGAAAAAAGAATCTGACTTTGATTGAGCTGATATTTTTCAATGATATCCATCGACCAAGAAAAATCCTCATAATCTTGGATCACAAATTTAATTTCATCATTCGTTTTAATATTTGCTAAATTCGGCCAAAAATTGTTTTTATCTTCATTAGATTTAGGAGTTTTTACATCCAAGATAATTTTAACTTTTGAGTGAACGTCTTTAATATCCAAAGCCCCTCCAGTCTCTAAAGAAACTTGATACCCTAATTCACATAATTGATTCATTAATTCAATACAATTTTTTTGCGCCAAAGGTTCTCCGCCTGTAACTGTCACATAATTGGTATCAAACTTTTTTACTTCTTTAATAATTTCTTCAATTTCTTTTTGCTGGCCATCATGAAACGCGTACGCCGTATCACAATATGAACACCTCATGGGACAACCTGTCAATCTTACAAAGACTGTAGGCATTCCAATTCGGGATGACTCACCCTGAATCGAATAAAAAATCTCATTGATCCTTAATGTTGACATTATCTTTTTTAAAGCTTGATAGATTCAAGAGCTTTTAATCTTTTCTTAACGCTCTCGATATTGGAAGCATTTGGATATTCTTTAATGATTCTTCTTAGGGTTTGTTTAGCTTTGGTAATTCGAGTCAATTGAATTTCCGTATTGGCTTTTCCATATAAAATTTCAGGCATTAGCTCATGACTTGGATGATTAGCAATGAGCTTATCATAGGTATTCAATGAGGCTTTGTAATTTTTTAAGGCAAACTGAATGTATCCAATGTTCTTCTTTGCCTCCACAAGAAGTTGAGATTTTGGGTATGTCGTGACAAATCGATCAAATAATTCGAATGCCTCTTTATATTTTGTTGACCTCATCAACCCTTCAGCATCATTAAACATGTTGAGTTCTTGCTCTTCATCAATCAGTGGCGGCAAGTCCTTGCCAGTTTCCACATTACCATCAATACTATCAACCCCTTGTTGTTCGGTACTTTCCAGCTCCTGAGCAATATCGCCTTGAATGGATTCAATTGATGTTACTGGGCTTTCCTGAACCTCTCCAGCTTGATTACTTTCTGTTGTTTCTTTTGGAAGTTCTTCTTTTTTTTGTGAATTACTTTTAAGTGATTCTAATTCTTCTTCAATGCGACTGAAACGATTTTCAATGTCCTGATAATTTATCTTCTGACGATCTTCAAAACTTTCAAAGTTAAACTGCAAGATTTCAACATCGCCTCTAATCTTGGCAATATCGTCAAAAATCTCGTTAATTTTACTATTGAATTGCTGAAGACTTCCACCTTGGAGAATTTGTTGAAGATCGGTTACTTTTGCTTCGAGTGAATTAAGTTTTTCACTCCTTAAAGAATTGAGCTGGTTTTGCAGGTCATTAATTTTTTCCCTTGCTTCCTCATCCTCAAGAAAGGCATGAGTGTTAAAAGATAAAATTAATAAACCAGCCCATAATATTCTTTTCATAAATCTACAAAGTCAATAATTATTCCACTTCGTAGCTGATATCTACACGACGGTCTTGGCCACATTCATTGCCTTGACAATTTTGGTTAGCTTCTTCTTCACCATAACTCACAGTTTCAATTTGTGAATCATTTGCACCTGAGGTGTTCATGACATCTTTTACAGATACTGATCGTTTTTGACCAAGAGCAAGGTTATATTCATGAGATCCACGATAATCTGCATGACCTTTCAGTGTCATTTTCGCACCTGGGTGATCTGCGGCATATTGAGCATGCGCATTAACGATATCTAAATATTCTGGTTTGACTTCAAATTTATCAAAATCAAAATAGATGCTTCTTTGTGTTAATAAGCTATCAGACCGTAATTTATCTAAACCTAAATCATCAGTCGAGGACCTATCTACAGCCTCTCCTGCTTTTGCATCTGATGGTGCATCAGCATCATTTAACGGGGTGGAACTACACCCTGCAAGTAATGCTAAAGTAAGACCTGCAAATACTAATTTTTTCATTGATTTACCCTTTCATTAAAAATCAATTGGAGACCAAGTGGCTTCATAATTTTTAGATGAATCCGTATTGATCGCCTGTTGTTTAAACCCATTTAAAGAAACAGTTGAAAGCGTTGTTTCTTTTTCTGAATCTTTACTAGTGTATAGTACCATATGTCCATTCGGACTGAAAACAGGTGCCTCGTCATTTTTCCCTTTTGATAATTTCATGACTTGATTTGAAATTAAATTTTGTACTCCTACTTTAAAAGCGCCATTGTCATTGGTAATAAAAGTGAGCAATTTTCCATCAGGAGATAATTGAGGGCTGACATTATATTTCCCTTCAAAGGTCACTCTCCTTATCTGCTCGTTTGCTAATTCAATTTTATAAATTTGTGGTCCACCCCCTCGATCAGATACAAAATAAATTGATTTCCCATCCGGGGCCCAAGTCGGCTCGGTATCGATGGATCGACTGCGCATTAATCGTTTTATATTTGTCCCATCCGCATCCATGACATATATTTGTGAAAAGGAATTATAGGTCAGGACAATTGCAAGCTGTTTACTGTCAGGTGACCAAGCAGGTGCACTGTTATTACCCTTGAAGTTAGCTACTAATTTTCTTTCTCCATTTCGTAAATTTTGCACATAAATCACTGGTTTCTTTTTTTCAAAGGACACATAAGCAATTTTTTGACCATCTGGGGACCACCGAGTGGAAATAATTGGCTGAGTCGAAGTAACGATGGCTTTTTTATTAAAGCCATCCATATCAGAGATATTTAACTGGTATTTATTGTTATCAATTTTTTGTACAAACCCAATTTTGGTGTGAAACACGCCCTTACTTCCTGTGATCTTTTCATAAATTACATTTGAGATTTGATGTCCTATCTGACGATCTTGTTTTATACTCCCAGAATATTCAGATGACACCATCATTTTTTCTTTAAAAACATCAATCAGTTCATACACCACTTTGATTTGATCATCGCCTCTCTGCACACGTCCAATGACTAAGAGTTCAGTCTGCAGTCCTGACCAAAAACTGTAATCAACTTCATTTAAAGACGTTGGCAGTTTTTTAACGCCACCAGTATCGATCACTCTAAAAAAACCTGATCGCGAAAGGTCAGATTTAATCACGTTATGAATTT
>JAYQUI010000069.1:0-6463 GCA_038147655.1 Nitrosomonadales bacterium | reverse complement strand
ACTTCTGTCACGGTGACACCTTGTACACCGATATCGGACAGGGCTTCTCTGACTTCATCAAGCTTAAACGGCTTGATAATCGCAGTGATTAATTTCATTGTTATTCCCCTTAAATTATTAAATAACTAAAACTTAGAAAGTTTTAGATACGTAACCAACAACTCTGTCTTCACCAGAGTCATTTGGCTGTGGCCATGCAAGATTATCGTTATCAATATTTGTAGTTACATACTGTAATCCAACATTTAAATCCATAACCTCTTTATCGATACCAACCAACCAGTCTGTATAAGACCAATCATTATGTGCGGCCCCAGCAAAGTTTTGATGACCAACGTGAATACTTGCAGTTAGTCCTGAAACTTTCAAATACTGACCAACATCATGCTCATAGTCGACAGAGAGGTAGAAAGAACCTTTAGCATCATTTTCAACACCACCGGCAGTTGTGTCACCCCATGTCCATGCGTCTTTAGACATGACTTCATAGTAAGTTACACTAAGGTCCTTGTAGCTTAATCCACCATACAATTCAAAGGTGTTTGCTGCAGCCCAGCCAGATGCCATATCGCCTGGGTAAAAATACTGAAGGAAACCAACATCATAGCCAATACCTGTATCACCAATTTCTCCAGCGTAACCGCCATAAACATCAACCTCAAGAGAATGGCCGCTGTCAGAAGCGTTAGCATCTCTTATCCAGCTGATGTTTGAAGCCCATAAACCTAAATATAAACCGCTTGAATGTTCATAATCAACACCACCTTGAAGGGCAGGATCGTTATGAGTTTGTGAATAGCCTCGGAAAATATATTCACTGAACAAACCAATGTTATAGCTAACACTATGATCAGATGAAGGCTCCTCTTCAGCTAAAACATTAAACGTTGGAATTGCTAAGGCAGTTACCAACGCAAGTTTTAAAGTTTTCATAAAATACTCTCCTAAAATTTTTATAAATTTATAAATGTTTAAGTGATCCGAAAAAAAACAAAAACATACATATCTATATTTAATGCAATTTCCATGCCAACTTAAATTTCGAAGCGTGAATTAATTTATTATTGGGGAATAACAATGTTAATTTTCTGCCTTATGTAAATCAGAAAACTCTGTTAGAATCAACGATTTACAACGATATGATAGACAGATGAAAGACAAGTTTCAAAATATTTCCGATAAAATTCGTGAATTATTAAAAAATTCACCAATAGAGGACATAGAAAACAATATAAATGCACTAATTAAGAACAAGTGCACTGAATTGGGGCTTGTTTCTCGCGAAGAATTTGATGTGCAAACCGAAGTACTTCGCAAAACCCGTGAAAAGTTAGAGGCTATGGAAAAAGCCTTGGCTGAGTATGAAACTAAACAGTCGAAGTAATCTCATATAGAAAACAATTTATATACACCCTAATAATCCATGGACCCATATAAAAATATAGAAGAATTTTTAAAGGCCGAATTAGAGAAGCGTATTCTTTTTATGGACGGTGCCATGGGTACAATGATCCAACAACACCAATTTGTAGAAGCAGATTACCGGGGTGAGCGATTTAAATCTTTTGCGGCCCCAGAAGGCGAACGTGAATTATTTTTAAAAGGGAATAATGAGCTCCTCAGTATTACCCAGCCTGCTGTCATTCAAAAAATCCATGAGGATTACCTAGCCGCGGGTGCAGACATCATTGAAACCAATACCTTCGGTGCAAATAGTGTGGCCCAGGAAGATTACTTCATGGCTAGCCTTGTGAAAGAAATGAATATTGAGTCGGTTAAATTAGCGAAGGCAGCAGCAGAGAAATACTCAACCGAGGATAAGCCGCGGTTTGTGGCCGGTGCCATCGGACCAACACCAAAAACGGCTTCCATATCACCAGACGTGAATGACCCGGGTGCCAGAAACATTACCTTTGACCAGTTATTTGACTCCTACGCCGAACAGGCAGAGGCCCTCATATCCAACGGGGCCGACATCATTCTGATCGAAACGGTGTTTGATACCCTGAATTGCAAAGCAGCAATTGCTGCAGTGCAATCTACATTTGATCAATTAGGAAAAACTCTTCCGATTATGATTTCTGGGACGGTCACTGATGCTTCTGGGCGTATCTTATCAGGCCAGACGGTGACATCATTTTGGAACTCGATTCGTCATGCGAAACCCTTAACCATCGGATTAAACTGCGCCCTTGGGGCAGCACTGATGAGACCTTATGCTGAAGAATTGTCTAACATTGCCGATACTTTTGTATGTATCTATCCAAATGCGGGATTACCCAATCCAATGTCAGATACGGGGTTTGACGAAAAACCGGAAGATACCTCCACCCTATTAAAAGAATTTGCTGAGAGCGGTTTTGTGAACGTGGCTGGTGGGTGCTGTGGTACGACACCGGAGCATATTGCTGCGATTACCCGATCCCTGAAAGATATTCCACCCAGAACATTACCAACGATTGCAAAAAAAATGCGCCTATCAGGACTCGAACCCATGATTATTGGCGACGATGATTTATTTGTGAACGTTGGTGAGCGAACCAATGTGACTGGGTCACGAGTTTTTGCCAAATTAATCATTGATGAAAATTATGAGGAAGCCGTGAGTGTAGCAAGACAGCAAGTTGAAAATGGGGCACAGGTCATCGATATTAATATGGATGAGGGTATGTTAGATGCCGAGAAGGCGATGACGATATTCCTTAATTTGATTGCCTCTGAGCCTGATATTTCTAGGGTGCCGATTATGATTGATTCTTCAAAATGGTCAGTCATTGAGGCTGGTCTAAAATGTATCCAAGGCAAACCGATAGTCAATTCGATCTCATTAAAAGAAGGCGAAGAGAGCTTCATTCATCAAGCAAAATTATGTATGCAGTATGGTGCAGCAGTGATTGTCATGGCTTTTGATGAACAGGGTCAAGCGGATACCTATGAGAGAAAAATTGAAATTTGTGAGCGTGCCTACAACATTTTAAAAGATACTGTTGGTTTCCCGGTGGAAGATATCATTTTTGATCCTAATATTTTTGCCATCGCCACAGGCATTGCAGAGCACAATAATTATGCGGTCGACTTCATTAATGCGACCAAGTGGATCAAGGACAATCTTCCTTATGCAAAAATTTCTGGTGGGGTATCCAACGTTAGTTTCAGCTTTAGAGGGAATGAGGCCGCGAGAGAGGCCATACACACCGTATTTTTAAATCATGCCATAAAGAACGGGATGACCATGGGTATCGTTAATGCGGGCATGATTGGGGTGATTGATGATCTGACGGAAGAATTAAAAGAGGTGGTTGAGGATGTGGTCCTAAATCGCCGTGAGGATGCTACCGATCGCATGATTGAAATTGCTGGTACTTTGCAAGGAAAGAAAAAAGAAAAAGACACCAATGAGTGGCGAGGTTCTGATACTCAGCCTGTGTCTATTGAGAAAAAAATCGAGTACGCTCTCATTCATGGCATCACTAATTACATAGAGGAAGACACAGAAAAAGCTCGTTTACAGATCATGGAAAGCGGTGGTCGTCCTATCAATGTGATCGAGGGCCCCTTAATGGATGGCATGAATGTGGTGGGTGATTTGTTTGCTGAAGGAAAAATGTTTTTACCTCAGGTGGTTAAATCAGCCAGGGTTATGAAACAGGCGGTGGCCCACCTGATTCCATTTATTGAAAAGGAAAAGGAAGAAGAAGAGGCCAGGACAGGAAAAAAATCAAAGCCAAAAGGCAAAATGCTAATTGCAACCGTTAAGGGCGATGTTCACGACATAGGAAAAAATATTGTTTCTGTCGTGCTCCAATGTAATAACTTTGAAGTGGTGAACATGGGCGTCATGGTTCCCTGCGCTGAAATTTTAAATAAGGCAAAAGAGGAAAATGTCGACATCATTGGGCTATCTGGGTTAATCACCCCCTCCCTAGAGGAGATGGCTCATGTTGCCAGTGAGATGCAAAGAGACCCCTATTTTAGGTCGGTAAAAATGCCACTTTTAATTGGTGGGGCAACTACGTCAAGAGCTCATACAGCGGTCAAGATTTCACCTAATTATGAGGGTCCGGTTGTGCATGTGGCGGATGCATCTCGATCCGTGTCTGTGATGCAGTCGTTATTATCCCCAGATACCAAGGCGGACTATATCGAGAAACTAAAAGCAGATTATGAAAAAGTTCGACAACTTCATGGGCAAAAAAAAGGGGTGAAGTACATTAGCTTAGAAGCTGCTAGAGAAAATAAATTATCTTTAAATTTCAATCCAATAAAACCCAAGTTTATTGGAAGAAGAGTATTTAAAAATATTAATTTAAATGAATTAATTGATTTTATTGACTGGACTCCATTTTTTAAGACATGGGATCTGTCTGGAAGATATCCACAAATTTTACAAGATGAGGTGGTTGGTGATACCGCAAGTCAATTATTTGATGATGCTCAAAAGATGCTGAAGAAAGTTATTAATGATAGAAAATTAAAAGCTCATGCGGTAGTAAGTTTTTGTAAGGCACATGCAATTGAGGATGATATTGCCATATCAGATGAGCAAGATAATTTACAATTTACCTTTCATACGTTAAGGCAACAATCAGAAAAACCAATTATTAGTGGTAAGCCCAAACCAAACTTATCATTAAGCGATTTCATTGCTCCAAAAGAGGCTCATATTGATGACTACATCGGTATGTTTGCTGTGACGGCTGGGGATGGCGGTGAATTTTATCTGAACCAATATGAAAAAAATAAAGATGATTACAGCGGGATCATGTTTAAGGCATTGATGGACCGATTGGCAGAAGCATGTGCAGAATATATGCATTTGAGAGTCAGGCAAGATCTTTGGGGTTATGCACAAAAAGAAAAATTATCCAATGAAGAATTGATTCAAGAAAAATATCTTGGAATAAGACCGGCACCTGGATATCCTGCGTGCCCTGAGCATTCCGTGAAAGAAGATCTTTTTAAGTTTTTAAAGACGGATGAGATCGGGATGTCATTGACTGAAAATTACGCCATGATTCCAGCCTCTTCGGTCTCAGGATTTTATTTTGCCCATCCAGAATCTACCTACTTTAGTGTCGACAAGATTGATGAGGATCAGTTAAATGACTTTGCCAATCGATCCTCAATGGATGTGGATAATGCTCGACGGTTGCTATCTTCTAATATAAAGTAGTCTTTATGCATATTCATGTGATTGGAATCTGCGGTACATTTATGGCAGGCATGGCTTCTCTTGCAAAAGATTTAGGCCACACGGTTACTGGGTGCGATCAAAATATTTATCCACCGATGTCTACTTTTCTAGAATCAAGGGACATTCAGATTACCCTAGGATTTGATGCCAACCAAGTAAGCTTAAAACCAGATCTATTCATTGTGGGAAATGTTGTCTCAAGAGGCAATCCTTTGATGGAAGAAATTCTTAATCAAAATTTAAGGTACCAATCTGGACCCCAGTGGTTATATGAAAACCTCTTGCATGATAAATGGGTGATAGCCGTCTCTGGGACTCATGGAAAAACCACAACAACATCGATGATCAATTGGATCTTAAGAGAAAATGATATTAATTGCGGTTACCTTATCGGAGGGATCCCTGGAAACTTTTCATCGAGTAGCTCCTTGTCACAATCGGATTCACCATTTTTTGTCATCGAGGCTGATGAATATGACACAGCATTTTTTGATAAACGCTCAAAATTTATTCATTACCGACCAAAGACCCTGGTAATTAATAATATTGAATTTGATCACGCCGATATATTTGACGACATTTCTCATATTAAAAGACACTTTCATCACCTGATTCGAACCGTTCCCCAGCAAGGAAAAATCATAATTAATCAACAGGATAAAAATACAAAAGAAACAGTAGGTATGGGTATCTGGTCTGAGATCGAAGAATTTAATTCTTCAAAGTCATGGCATATTGATCAAATCGATAAAAAGAAATCATTATTTTACAAAGAAAAAAAAATAGGTCCTCTTAATTGGGATTTGATAGGGGAGCATAACGAGTTAAATGCAATGGCAGCTATTTTGGCAGCAAGGCATGTTGGAGTCTCAGAAGAAAATGCGTTAAGGTCTTTGTCGTCATTTAAAAATACCAAGCGACGTTTAGAAATAATCTATAAGAAAAACAATCTAACAATTTATGATGATTTTGCTCACCATCCAACAGCCATACATTTTATAGCGAAGACATTTAAGAAGAATTTCCCAAAGGATAAAACACTATTTGTGATTGATCCCAGATCAAACACCATGAAAAGAGGAGATTTAAAAGAGGAGTTAAGAATTATTTTGAGAAATATTCCAGCGTTTATGCTCTTCTCAAAAGATTTGTTATGGGACCCAGTTAAATACCTGGAAGACTTAAACTCAAAAATATTTATCGCTGAAGACGCTTCTGAATTTATTGAAAAACTAAAAAAAATTATTTTTGATTATGATCATATTGTTT
>JAYQUI010000068.1:0-6472 GCA_038147655.1 Nitrosomonadales bacterium | reverse complement strand
GAGCTATTCACGCAAACAGAAGCAGTATTTTAGCTTTTTTTTAAGTGATGTCAATCTCAGCGAAGAAATGATTTAGTTTAATTCCTGGCAAATGCTTTTTTCAGATAATACAGCATGGAAATAATGGTGAGAATCGCTGCAAGATTAATTGCTATTTCACCGAGCAGTCGAGTTGGGATAAGATAAATATCCTCAAAATATAACAGCAGAGTTATCGCAATAAACTGAATAGTGGTTTTCAATTTACCGACAAATGCAACCGCAACACTCCCAGCACTTCCAACACCAGCCATCCATTCTCTTAAAGCACTGACAGCAACCTCCCTACCTATGATGATTATTGCAATTAATGCACTGATCCGATCTAACTCAACCAATAACACTAATGATGCGATCACTATTAATTTATCTGCAACTGGATCAATAAAGGCACCGAACTTCGATTCTAGCTGTAACTTTCTTGCTAAAAATCCATCTAGCCAATCGCTAATTCCAGCAAGGATAAACAGACCAGTAGCAATTAAATTTTTATCAAAATTTCCAATAACAGAATGAGGAAGATAAAAGATCAGAATTAAAAAAGGAATCAGAATGATTCTAAATAATGAAATATAATTTGGGAGATTCATATTCTAATGATAAAAGTTATAAACAATCTCAGCAAGCTTTTGATCGATGCCTGTAACCTGAGACAGCTCCTCAACAGAGGCATTTCTGATACCATCAAGACCGCCAAAATAAACGAGCAAGGCTTTTCTTTTTTTTGGTCCTATGCCTTCAATATCTTCAAGAGATGATGAAAGATTTGTTTTAGCTCTTTTTTGTCTATGTCCAGTAATTGCAAAACGATGCGCTTCATCCCTAATGTGTTGCACCAAGTGAAAGCCGATGTTATTTTTTGGGATGTCGTTGAGAATCTCCCCATCATCTAGGATTAATGACTCTAGCCCTGACTTTCTTCCTTCACCTTTTGCTATTGAAACAAGACGAATACCTACAACATTATATTTATCGAAAACTTCAAGAGCCATTTTTAGTTGACCTTTTCCGCCATCGATCAACATCATGTCAGGTTTTGTCTGCTCCTCATTTATGATTCTTTTGACTCGCCTCTCTAGCACTTGATACATCGCAGCGTAATCATCGCCTAGGGTAATGTCATTAATATTAAATCTTCTATACTCCTTATTTTGCATCCCTAAATCATCATAAACCACGCATGAAGCAATCGTTTGGTTACCCATGGTGTGACTGATATCAAAACATTCGATGCGATTTAAATCTGGCATGTTAAGGAGCTTTCTTAACGACTCAATCTTGTCGGCCTTGCCTGAATCCAGCAGATTTTTTTGTCTAACATTGATCATGGCGTTTCTTTTTGCCATCTTTAACCACATTCTTTTGTCACCCGTTGCTTTCGAAATAATCTTAAATTTTTTATCAGGAAATTTAAGATTAAAGAATGAGTTCACTAAATCTTTGTCAAAAGCTCCTTCTGTGACAATTACTGGGGGTGGCATCTGTTCATCATAGTGCTGACATAAAAAAATCTCAGTAAAATTATTATCAGAGTCACCGGCGTTTTTTGGGAAGAAGGTCTTGTCACCCAAATGTCTTCCACCGCGGATCATCACTAAATTAATACACACCATCCCTGACTCCTCAGCCAAGGCAATAATGTCAGCATCATTTTCACTAAAATCACTGACGAACTGTTTTAACCTGACCTGTCTCAGGCTTTGAATGCGGTCACGGAAAACGGCTGCTCTTTCGTATTCCTCATTTTCCGCTGCGATGTTCATATGTTCCGTCATTTGTTCAACCACTTCATTATCTTTTCCCAAAAGAAACAGTTCGGCTTGATGACAATCCTCAGCATAAGATTTTTTATCGATCAACTTTACGCATGGTGCCGTGCATCGTTTAATTTGATGTTGTAAACATGGACGAACCCGATTATTGAAGGTTGAATCATCGCAATTTCTCAGAAGAAAGACTTTTTGCAGTAACTGTATACTCTCCCGAACCGCATTTGAATTTGGAAACGGCCCAAAATATTTATTTCCCTTTTTTTGTACTCCCCGATGAAACTTGAGCATTGGAAAAGCATGGGATGTCATCATTAAATAGGGATACGATTTATCATCCCTAAAAATAACATTGTAACGAGGCATTAATTCCTTGATTAAATTATTTTCCAAAATTAATGCTTCGGCCTCGGTGTTCGTCACCGTGTATTGAATCGATCGAATGTGTGAGACCATCAACCTAGTTCGAGGACTAGGAATGTTTTTATTAAAATAACTGGCAACTCTTTTTTTTAGATTTTTTGCCTTACCAACATATATGACCTTATCTTTTTCATCCACCATGCGATAGATGCCAGGATGTGTTGGTAATGTCTTAATAAAATTTTTTATATCTTCCACATTGCTAGCCGAGCAAATTTCCCCCAATGGCCCAATCTTCTGTGGCAACTTCGTCAAATACTACATAAGTATATGATGCCGGCTTATTCGCTATTCTAGACATTGTGTCGGTTATTTCTTTAGCAATTTCTGCTTTTTGCTCTTTATTGATTGATCCAGCTAACTTGACGTTAATGTAAGGCATTTTAGTTCTCCATTTCTGTTTTAATTTTAAAAAAAACATCTTCAAACATTGATTGAGTTAATCTTTTTGTCTGCGTGTTATAACGACTGCAGTGATAACTATCATACAATATTTGCTGATCCGATATTATGTGTCTAGCACCATGGCCGAATTTAAAATGATTTTTTGTTAACTGTTGAGAGGTTAACACCGCCTCATGGGCAATTTTTCCAAGTGCCAAAATTATTAATTTATTTTTAATTTCCTTGATCTCAGTAGCAAGGTAATTGTTGCATTGTTTGATTTCACTTGTCGTAGGCTTGTTTTCTGGGGGTAAACATTTCACAGCGTTCGTAATGCGAACACCGAAAAGATGTAAGCCGTCTTTTACAGAGATGGATTCTGGCGAAGAAGAAAAACCGAATTTACTGAGGGTCTCATACAAAAGAATACCTGCATAATCACCCGTAAAGGGCCGGCCAGTTTTGTTAGCGCCATGCATTCCTGGAGCAAGTCCAACAATTAAAAATTGAGGATTCATATCCCCAAAAGGTGCTACTGGACGACAATGGTAATCTGGATTGGATTCACTGACCTTATTTAGAAAATTTACTAGCCTTGGACATTTTTTGCAATTAGGATCAAATTGCATAATATTAATTAACTTGCTGCAGCAATCCCAATAACTTTTTTATCGCCCACATAGTCATCCATTAAATGGAAATTTAGGTATTGATAAATGTTATCCTCAATTGGTGAAATCTTTTCTTTCACAATCTGATGATACTCTTCAACCGTTGGGATTTTTCCCAATAATGCACACACAGCTGCCAGTTCTGCTGAACCTAAATACACCTGTGCACCCTTACCCATTCGATTATCAAAGTTTCGTGTACTAGTCGAAAAGACATGAGCATCATTTTCAACACGGGCCTGATTACCCATACACAAACTACAACCAGGTAACTCAGTTCGTGCTCCCGCTTGACCAAATACAGAGTAGTATCCTTCTTTTCTCAACTGAACTTCATCCATCCGTGTAGGTGGGGCAACCCATAATCTTGTCGATATTGCTCCTTGGTTTTCCAATACTTTCCCTGCAGCACGATAATGCCCAATATTGGTCATACAACTTCCAATGAAAACTTCATCTATCTTATTGTTTTGGATTTCAGATAAAGTTTTAATGTTATCTGGATCATTTGGACAGGCAATTAAAGGCTCTGTAATTTCATTCAAATCAATCTCAATAATAGAAGCATATTTTGCATCGTCATCAGGCTCAAGAAGTTCTGGATTTTTCAACCATCCTTGCATGCTCTGAATTCTTCGCTCAAGGGTTCGTTTATCTTCGTAGCCTTGTGCAATTAGGTTTTGCATCAATACAATATTCGACTCAAGATACTCAATAATAGGTTCTTTATTTAATCTGACAGTACATCCATTAGCAGAACGTTCAGCCGACGCATCAGCAAACTCAAAGGCCTGCTCAACTTTTAGATCAGGTAAGCCCTCGATCTCCAAAATTCTGCCATTAAAAATATTTTTCTTACCCTGTTTAGCCACTGTCAGTTCGCCATTTTTTATTGCCTGATATGGAATGGCATTAACTAAATCTCTCAGAGTGATCCCTGGCTGCATTGTGCCTTTGAATCTCACCAAAACAGACTCAGGCATATCCAGCGGCATGACACCTAGTGCAGCTGCAAAAGCCACTAAACCAGAACCTGCTGGAAATGAAATACCGATTGGAAATCGTGTATGTGAATCCCCACCGGTACCAACTGTATCAGGAAGAATCATTCGGTTTAACCAAGAATGAATAACCCCATCACCTGCTTTTAAAGACACGCCTCCCCGACTACTGATAAAGTCTGGTAATGTATGTTGCAGATCAATATCCACTGGTTTTGGATAAGCAGCAGTATGACAAAAACTTTGCATGACAAGGTCGGCACTAAAACCTAAACAAGCCAGCTCTTTTAATTCATCTCGAGTCATCGCTCCAGTGGTATCCTGAGATCCGACCGAAGTAATTTTTGGTTCACAGTAGGTGCCTGGTAGGACTCCCTCCACACCGCACGCTCTGCCCACCATCTTTTGTGCCAGAGTGTACCCGTGTTGTGTGCCCTTATTTTCGCTGATGTTGCTGACAAAAATTGTAGGCTTATCAACACCTAAGGTATCGGCTGATTTATCAGACAAGCCACGACCTATAATTAGCGTTATTCTTCCACCAGCACGAACCTCGTCTAGAATTGTGGGCGGATTATGTTCGAATGAGGCAAGCGTATTTCCTGATAGATCACAAATGATTTTGTCGTTAATTTTTAAAATGATTTCATCGCCATTATTTAGGTTCGAGACATCACATTCAATTGGCAATGCTCCTGAGTCTTCCGCAGTATTGAAGAAAATTGGAGCAATCTTACTTCCAAACACATATCCTCCTGTGTGTTTGTTGGGAATAAATGGAATTTCATTTCCCATATGCCACTGCAATGAATTAATTGCAGATTTTCTAGATGAGCCAGTACCAACCACATCTCCCACATACACCAAAGGATTACCTAATTTTTTTAGATCTTCAATTAATTGCAAACCCTCGGGCATTTTATTAATAAGCATAGATTGAGCATGTAACGGAATGTCTGCACGTGACCAAGCATTTTGTGCTGGTGATAAATCATCTGTATTGGTTTCACCATCCACCTTGAATACAGTGAGTTTAATTTCATTTGGTAATTCATTTTTACTAGTAAACCAATCTGCCTGGGCCCATGATTCAAGCAATTGTGTAGCAGATTTATTTCCCGAATTATGTTTTTCTTCCACATCATGAAATGCATCAAAGACTAAAGTTATTTTTGATAATGCTTTCACTGCCTCATCAGCAAATTCACTATCCAATAGTGGGACTAAAGCCTGTACATTATATCCACCCAACATCGTCCCTAATACTTGAATTGCTTTTTCTGGCGATATGACACTTGAGGTGATTTTCTTATTTGCAATGTCATTTAAAAAACCAGCTTTAATATAAGCCGCTTGATCAACGCCTGCTGGAACTTTATGCAAAAGAAAATTGAGAGCTTCATCAAGGTCTTGATGGGTCTCATCTTTTAAGTATTCTATTAAATCTGCAGTTTGCTGAGGGTTGAGAGGTAATGGGGGGAGTTGTTCTTTTTTTCTTTCGTTGGTATGGGTTTTATAGGTATCTAAAATCATAAATAAGTCTATTGCGTTCGCATGTCAAAAACATTATTTTAGAGCAAATATTTTAATTTCCCAAAAACTTTCTTTATCAACAATACCTCATCGCCAAGCAAGTAAGGTAAAATATGACTTTAATAACTGACACTTAACTAAATTATTATGGCCACACCTCTTTTGAATATCTCACCTCTTGATGGACGATACGCTAAACAAATTGATTCTTTACGCAATCACTTAAGTGAGTTTGGTTTAATTAAGACTCGAGTTGAAGTAGAGATACATTGGTTGATCAGTCTTGGTAATAATCCAAAAATCAAAGAAGTGAAAAAATTCAATGGGAGTGCTCAAAAAAAGCTGCTGTCCCAGATTGATAAATTTTCTGAAAAAGACGCTACTGAAATTAAACAGATTGAATCTATCACCAACCATGATGTGAAGGCGTTGGAATACTGGCTGAAAAAAACTTTAAAAAAGCAAAAAGATATTGCCCCGTATTTAGAATTTATTCATTTTGCCTGCACCTCAGAAGATATTAATAACCTCTCATATGCGTTAATGACAAAACGGGCTGTCAATGAAAATACCCTGCCTGGACTGAGTGAAATATATGTAAAGATTCAATCCTATGCAAAACAGTATGCAGGCATCGCAATACTTGCTAGAA
>JAYQUI010000067.1:0-6550 GCA_038147655.1 Nitrosomonadales bacterium | reverse complement strand
TGGGATCTCTTGCGGAACCAGCATCAAAGTTAATTTTGATATCAACAATTGGTAGCTCATGAGATTCGACAAAATACACTCTGACTCCATTTTCTGTCTTCCAAAAATCGATGTTGATATTTGCATAAAGAATCGATGAAAAAAATAAACAAAAAATTGATAATAAAACTCTCATAAAACTCCTAAGTTTGACTTAAACCGATTCTGGTTTCAGATGAACAACCGTTAAGGTGTCGTCTTTAAAAAATTCCTTAACAACCTTTCTAACGTCATCAGATGAAATCTTTTTGATATTTTCAATGTAATCATCTTTGATCTTATAAGAGTAGCCCATTGTTTCTAGCTGACCGATAATCATCGCTTGATAGAACATTGAATCTTTTTCATAAACATCACCTGCAATCACGTTAGCCTTCACGCGAGCTAATTCTTGATCAGTAACGCCTTCATTAGCTATTTTTTTTAATTCTGTCTTAATAATATTTTCAACATCATTAACCTCAATACCATTATTTAAGGTCACAACAAATTCAAAAGTTCCAACATCTCCTCTCGACAACATTGGATAACTTGCATAAGCACTGAGTGATTTACCAGACTGTACTAATTCTTTTTGTATTCTTGCTGTTGAAGTTCCCGATAAAACACCAGCGAGAACTTCCAAGGCAAATGCGGTTGTATCGTTATTAACATCTTCTTTGCTAAGTAATGGAACCTTATAACCCATTTGGAGCATGGGTAATTTGCTTGCCGCTTTAAGTTCAGCGCGCACCATTCCTTTTTGAACTGGCTCTAATTGTGGTTTTCTAGAAGGTGTTTCTTTGGACGGCAGCTTAGCAAAATATTTTTTTGCTAAATCAAAGACTTCTGTTGGGTTTACATCGCCAGAGACAACCAATATGGCGTTGTTCGGTGCATACCAATTGTTATACCACTCCAATGCATCTTCATAGGTCATGGATTCCAAATCATTCATCCATCCAACAATTGGTCTTCCATAAGGATGCGCCTTAAATGCTAGCGCATTAAATGTTTCATTTAATTTTCCTTCAGGTTTGTCTTCAGTTCTCCAGCGACGTTCTTCCATGACAACCTTAATTTCTTTGTCAAACTCTTCAGCTGAAATCACAAGATTTTGCATTCGATCCGATTCCATTTTAAATGACAGTTCTAGCTGAGATTTCTCCATTGTTTGAAAGTAGCATGTGTAGTCAGTTCCAGTAAAAGCATTTTCTCTACCGCCAGCACGAGCAATAATTTCTGAAAATTCGCCTGGCTTAGTTGACTTGGTACCCTTAAACATCATATGCTCTAATACATGAGCCACACCTGTTTTGCCATTGACTTCATCAATACTACCGGCTTGATACCAGACTTGTGAAACGACAACAGGAGCTCTATGATCTTCATTAACAATAATTCTCATGCCATTCTCAAGTTTTAATTCTTGAACAGCGGCTGATAGTGAAAAACAAAATAATAATGAAAAAAGACTTAATAAAATTCGCATAATATTGAAATGATAGAGGTTAATGTTTGCTATAATCATTATCAATGACCGTTAAACATAAAGTAAGTTCGCTCACATCATAAAGAAATTATGTTTGATTTCCTAAAAAAACTTTTTAAAGGTGATGAATCAAAGAAAACTGATTCCAAACCTGTCAAAAAAACAACCAAGCCTAAAACAGAGCCTAACAAACCTTCTGTTGCAAAATCAAAAACACTAAAAAAAGAGCCTAACAAAAAAACCAAGCCAAAAAATGAAGCAGCACAATTCAAACCAGCTAAAAAAATTGAAACAAAGCCTTTAAAAGAGCAAGAAGAAACACCTAAAAAAGAAGAAAAGCTTTCATTTACTGAAAAAATTAAGCAAGGTCTAAAAAAAACAAGAGATGCCATCAGTGAAAATTTGTCTGCTTTATCATTTACAAAAAAAATTGATCAAGAATTTTATGACGAACTTGAAATGACTTTGATTGCAGCGGATGTTGGTTATGCAGCCACTCAACAAATTATTACTGAATTAAAAGACAGAGTAAAAAAGGAAAAGTTAGAGGATGGTGCACAATTAAAAAATTTGCTTAAAAAAATCCTATCGGAGCTTCTGCAGCAAATAGAAAAACCATTAATTCATATTGAAACCACTCCTTTCGTGATTCTGGTTGTAGGGGTTAATGGTGCTGGTAAAACGACTACCATTGGTAAATTAACTAAACTACTATTGGATGAAGGTAAGAGTGTTTTAATTGCGGCTGGTGATACTTTCCGTGCCGCAGCAAAAGAACAACTTCAAGTTTGGGGCGATCGAAACAACGTCACCGTAATATCTCAAGACACTGGAGATCCAAGTGCGGTTATTTTTGATGCGATGCAGTCAGCTAAAGCTAAGGGTATAGATATTGTTATTGCTGATACTGCTGGTCGACTCCCAACTCAAAAACACCTTATAGATGAACTGGCTAAAATAAAAAAAGTTATTCAGAAATTCGACGAAACAGCTCCGCATGAAACTATCTTAGTTTTAGATGCTAATACAGGTCAAAATGCCATCAATCAAATAAAAGTTTTCAATGAGGCTGTTTCATTAACAGGATTAATCATGACTAAACTTGATGGCACGGCAAAGGGAGGGATTGTTGCGGCGATAGCAAAAGAACAACCGATACCCTTAATATTTATTGGTGTTGGAGAGAAAATTGATGACCTTAAAATATTTAGTGCTGAAGATTATGCAGAGGGAATGTTGGAATGATTCGCTTTGATCAAGTATATAAAAGGTATCCTGGTTATCAAGAGGCGCTTCAGAATGTAAGCTTTGAAATACTTCCTGGAGAGTTAGTGTTTGTTACCGGAGCTTCTGGTGCCGGCAAATCAACGCTCTTAAAAGTACTATCTTCTATCGAAAAACCATCATCAGGAACGGTCATCTTTGAAAATTTTAACCTTGCACAAGCAAAAGACAATACGCTCAATAGGATCAGAAAGAAGTTTGGCATGGTGTTTCAAGATCATAAGTTACTGTATGACCGAAACTGCTATGAAAATGTGGCCCTGCCCTTAGCGGTCAATAATATCTTTGGTGAGGAAGCAGAAAAAAGGATTAGGGCTGCTCTAGATAAAGTCGGCCTACTTAACAAAGAAAGAATGATGCCTATTACTTTATCAGGTGGAGAGCAACAACGTTTGGCTATAGCAAGAGCGATTGTGTGTCGTCCGAGTATTATTATTGCCGATGAGCCCACAGGAAACCTAGACAAAGGTTATGCAAACGACATTATGAATATTTTTTTCAGCTTTCAACAAGTTGGGGTCACAGTAATTATCTCAACTCACGAGCTACCAAATATTCCTATGCGCTTTAAACATCTATATCTAGAAAATGGACAACTTAAATTAAATCAACAGCCATATGATCAACTACCTGCTTAATCACATCGAAGCATTTAAAGTGGCTTTGCGCCGATTATTTTATGCCAAGGCTGCAAGTCTGGTAATGTTTCTCATTATTGGCATCACAACCTGCCTACCGATGTCTGCACTACTATTTTTGGAAAATATAAAGCAAGCCTCCTCACAAATTGAATACTCAGCTGAAATAAGCATCTTTTTAATAAACGAGTATAAAGATGATGACCTCAAAACGTTTACCAGCTTCCTGAAAGAGCAGCCCATTGTTACTAAAATTACCTTTGAAAAAAAAGAGGACGCCTGGGTTAAATTACAGAAAAAAATTATGATTGATGGGGATAGCCTGATTGAAAAAAACCCACTACCGGATAGTTTCTACTTATCCTTAGCAACATTGGATGAAAATGAAATTGATTACCTTGTAAAAGAACTTAAAGAATTTGCCATCATTGATGATGTTTTATTGGACTCTGCTTGGGTGAATAAACTAAATTCCATTTTATCTTTAGGTGAACTTATTATTAACTTTTTAGGAATCCTATTATTAAGTGTATTGGCTGTCATTATAGGCAATACCATTAGATTGCAAGCTTTATCATTTAAAGATGAAATAGAAGTCAGCAAGCTCATTGGAGCATCAAATGCTTTTATTAGACGGCCTTTCCTTTATACAGGAATATTTTATGGAATCGGCGGGGCGGTTGTCGCAATAGCGATCATCAAGTTAATGATCTTTATTTTTAACTATTATGCCTACGTTATCGAGTCTATACTCGGCTTCAATATTTCCATTAATGATTTACTCATCACTCATTATTTGACAATGATAATTCTTACTATTGTCATCGGTTGGCTCGCCTCATATTTTTCTACAAATCGCATCCTAGCAAAAGTAAAAAATAATAGTTAAATCATTGATTTTAAGTGAACTTTTATCTAAAATTAGCACTCTTAGTTATAGAGTGCTAAAATATCGTAAGAAATTAAGGAAATTATTTTATGAATAACGCTTTAACCATACCTATAAGTCCGTCTTTGGATAGCTTTGACTTGTACCAACGGCAGGTGCAGGCGATTCCTCTGCTTACCGAACAAGAAGAGATGGATTTAGCAAAAAAACTTCATGAAGAAAATGATCTAAATGCTGCTCGAAAATTAATTATGTCTCATTTAAGGCTGGTAATAAAAATTGCTCGCTCCTATTCAGGCTATGGTTTAAATCAGGCAGATCTTGTCCAAGAAGGAAATATTGGATTAATGAAGGCTGTGAAACGATTTGATCCATCGCGAGGGGTCAGGCTGGTCTCATTTGCGATGTACTGGATCAAGGCAGAAATTCAGGAGTTTGTCGTCCGTAATTGGCGTTTAGTTAAAACAGCCACTACCAAGGCGCAAAGAAAATTATTCTTCAATCTCCGCAGCATGAAAAAAACATTGCAACCGCTCAAGCAAGAAGAAATCAAAGAAATTGCAAAAGAGTTAAATGTTAAAGAATCTGATGTTAAAGAAATGGAATATCGTTTTAACGGTAATGAAATCGCTCTTGACTACCAAGATGAAGATAATGAAGATGAAGTTTTTCGTCCCATATCTTATTTACAAGATGAGAATGCAGACCCGGTTAAACAATTAATTTCCAAAGAGTCTGAATCTAATAATCTTTCAGCGTTATCTAATGCTATTAGATCGATTGATGAGCGAAGTCGTTACGTTCTAGAATCTAGATGGTTAAATGAAGAAAAATCTAAAACACTCCATGAATTAGCTGATGAGCTTGGTGTGTCTGCAGAAAGAATTAGACAAATAGAGCAAAACGCTTTAAAAAAATTAAAAAGTTTAATGTAGTTTTGTTGTGGCTGCCCCCGTCCCTGTTGAAATTAATTATCATCAAGATCAAAAGCTTCTAAAAATCAACTTCAATAACAACACTGAATGCATGCTCTCAGCTGAGTTTTTGAGAGTTTATTCTCCTTCTGCAGAAGTTCAAGGGCATCACCCCTCTGAGGCTGTATTGCAGATAGGAAAAGAAAATGTTGAAATTCAAGCTATTGAGCCTGTTGGCAATTATGCTGTCAAACTGATTTTCAGCGACGGGCATGACACGGGCTTGTATACATGGGATTATCTTTATGAATTGGCATCAAATTATGATATTTTATGGCAAGACTATCAAATAAAACTGAAACAACATTTTGAAAAAAAATAAAACGCATTTTGGATTTAGTGAAATCGACATTGAAGAAAAAGAACCATTAGTCAAAGAAGTCTTTTCATCGGTTGCTTCCAAGTATGACTTAATGAATGACCTCATGTCTTTTGGGCTTCATCGTTTTTGGAAGCGCTATGTTGCTACAAATATTTCTATTAAAGACAATGATCATATTTTAGATCTTGCGGCAGGATCTGGAGATCTTTCAATTTTATTCAAAAAAAAGAATCCAAAAGCATCTATAATTCACAGCGATATAAATCAAAGCATGCTCGAAGAGGGTCAAAAAAAAATTATTGATCATGGCATAATAATTCCCTCCATGCTCATTAACGCAGAACAAATTCCATTTCCTGACAATTCATTTAATTTGGTCAGTATTGGTTTTGGATTAAGAAATATGACCAACAAACAGTCTGTGTTAAACGAAGTGCTTAGATGCCTTAAACCAGGGGGTCAGATTGTGATTCTTGAATTTTCTAAAATTCACTCCTCACTTGAAAAAATTTATGACCTCTTTTCATTTAAGATCATTCCTAAAATTGGTAAGCAAATTGCAAATGATGAAAAAAGTTATCAATATTTAGCAGAATCAATTCGCATGCACCCGGACCAAGAAACATTGTTACACATGCTTAATGAAGCTGGGTTTTGTAAAACTTCGTACACCAATTTATCTGCAGGAGTAGTCGCCGTTCACTCTGGATATAAATCATGATGGTAAAAACTAAAATGATCGATGGAATAAACCATATTCTTCATCAAAACGACTGGACAAAACCCCATTTAGTGAATTTTGCAGGAAAAGTAATTGAATTGAATTACGGCAATGATCTTTTCATCCAGTTAATGCAGATCAATAATAACGGATCACTTTCATTAGTTAAAAATGCTGAGTCGCTACCAAGCTTAACTATTAAAGTTTCTAAT
>JAYQUI010000066.1:0-6620 GCA_038147655.1 Nitrosomonadales bacterium | reverse complement strand
CCTCTCTAGGCGACTGCATTGATGTAATTGCTTGTGCTCAATATTTTTTGAGCAATGATTCTGGGTTAATGCACATTGCAGCAGCTCTTAATATTCCTCAGGATAGCTTCTTTGGATCCTCAGACCCAAACAATACACCTCCGCTAAACAGTGAAGCAGTAATTAATTATTTAAATCTTGATTGCAGTCCTTGCTTTGAAAGACGCTGTCCACTGAAACATTTTGACTGCATGAACAAAATCGATGAAAAAGAAATTTCTAAAAGAATCATATGTCTACTAAACAAGTAACAATAATCGTTCCAAACTACAAAACATACCAATTAACAAAAGTTTGTCTTAGATTGCTTAGAAAAAATACAGATTTAAATCATGCAGATGTTATTGTCGTTGATAATAACTCAAATGATGAATCCTCAAAATATCTTAAAAGTTTAAAATGGATTAAATTTATTCATCGGGATGGGATTCCAAATGAAGGCGGACCAATGTCCCATGCCAGAGCACTAGATTTAGCATTAAACAAAATAAAAAGCCCTTATGTCATTGTAATTCATACAGATACCTTTATGATCCACCCAAACTGGCTTAACATTCTTATGCAGCCTTTTGATGATCCTGTTGTTGCTGGCGTTGGATCATGGAAGCTTGAACACAAAAATATTTTTCAAAGGTTTGGTAAACATATCGAATACCTATTCAAAAAATTACAAAAAAATAAGACCAATAATCAACGTTTTAATAAAGACTACCATTATCTCAGAAGCCATTGTGCAATTTACAAAACAGATCTTATTAAAAAAGTTAACTCATCTTTTTCAGATCAGAATGAAAGTGCGGGTAAAGTTCTTCATAAAAAACTAATCCATGCTGGATATAAAATGATTTTTTTGGAATCTAATTTTTTAAATAAATATGTAAATCATATCAATCACGCTACCCAAGCTATTAATGATGAATTTGAAATTCGTTCTGCTAACAAAGTGATCAAAGATTATTTTAACTATATGAATAAAAATAAAATTAAAGAAATTTTGAAGGATGACGCTCTAGACAATTAAATCTTTTAGATACCTAACAGACTTAATGTTTTCTCTCCTTACTGTTTCTTCCCAGGCGCTAAAATCACTCCATCCTGAAATAAAAATAAAATCGAGATTAAAATTTTTAGCAGTTTTAATGTCATATTCCGCATCGCCAAAAAAAATAGCTGGCATAAAATCATGCTTATTTTCAAGATGATGTTTTACTATATCGTGTTTTGAATCTGGGCTCCCGTAAATCCCATAATCAAACAGATGGTCGAGATGCTTTGAAGCTAAAATTGTTCTTACCTCTTCCTGATCTCCTCCACTCATCACCATCCAATGCTGATTTTTTGTCAACTCTCTTAACTTTTCTAATCCAGTTGCTACTTCACAATCATTTAATATTTTCAATACATGATGATTTAAAGATTTAATTAGAAAGCTAAAGTCCTCTTCATTAAATGACTGTTGCAATATATTTGTAAGGAAATATTCAAATTTTACATATCTTGAAATACCGGTATTTTCAACATGATATTGAACTAATTTTTCAGCTTGTTCTTTCGTTGCACCAAAATCAATAGCTGCGTATCGATAGGCTTCAGATTTTTTAAAGTTTGAATTTAATAACACACCATCACAATCAAATATGATGGTATTGTATTTTGTGAGATCCATTACACTTTTATAGATGCAGCCTCGGCAGCAAGCTTGGTAATTCCAGCCCAATCTTTATTATTAACTAAGTCATTGGGTGTTAACCAAGTTCCGCCACAGACAGGTACATTAGGTAATCTTAAAAACTCTGGTGCTGTTTCAACTTTTACTCCACCTGTTGGGCAAAATTGAATATTTGAGAAAGGTCCTGCAAATCCTTTCAATAAGTTGATACCGCCAACGGCTACGGCAGGAAAAAGTTTTAAAAAATCATAACCTTGGTCTGCAGCCATCATAACTTCACTCCCAGTGGATACGCCTGGAAGTAAAGGAAGGTCAATTCTTTTACATTCATCTGATAATTCTGAAGTAAATCCTGGACTGACCGCAAATTTTGATCCGGCATTTTTCGCTTGAACAGCGTCAGATTTAGTCCTTAAAGTTCCAGCTCCAGTAATTGCCTCTGGCAGTTTGCTTGAGATTAATTCTATTGCATCAAGAGCACATTCTGAACGCATTGTTATTTCAAGAACCTTAATACCGCCTTCTAAAAGTGCTTCTGCGATAGGCAATGCATCGTCAATTTTGTTAATCACAATAACTGGTATAACGGGACCATAACTAGCTAAATCTTTTGTATTCATTAATTTCCTTTATTTAAATCCAAGTGACTGCACCTTCTTCGGCGGTTAATACATTTTTTCTTAAAGCTCCAAAAAGCTCTCGACCCATGCCATGGCTGTTATTTTGTTTTTTGTTTTCAGAAAGTGTTTCTACCTTTCTTTCAAACCATGTATCTTCATCCACTAAAACATTTAATGAGCCAACGGTGGCATTAATTCTTAACATATCACCCTCTCGAATTTTGGCAATAGCTCCACCTAATGCAGCCTCTGGGCTCATATGAATTGCTGCCGGAACTTTTCCTGAGGCACCACTCATTCTGCCATCGGTCACAATAGCAACCTTAAATCCTTTATTTTGCAAAACAGATAATGGTGGTGTCAGTTTATGAAGCTCAGGCATCCCATTTGCTTTGGGCCCTTGAAAACGAACAACCGCAATAAAATCTTTTTCCAGCTTTCCTTCATCAAATGCCTCAAGTAATTCCTCCTGAGAATCAAAGATCATCGCTGGCCCCTCAATAATATATTTGTCTTCTGGGATCGCAGATGTCTTCATAACAGACCGGCCGACATTTCCTTTTAAAAGTTTTAAACCACCAGTTTCTGAGAATGGTTTATCATGTGTTCTCACAATAGTGTCATCACCAGATGACTTGGGGAAATCAGTCCATGATAGGGTCTTTCCGATTAAAGATAATTTTTGTCCGTATTTTTCCATACCAGGTCCAGCAACAGTTAACACATCATTAAACATGCAGCCATTTTCTAATAATTCTCTGATAACAAAACTTGGGCCGCCTGCTTCTTGAAACTGATTAACATCGGCTACGCCATTTGGGTAGACACTGGCTAATAAAGGCACAGCTTTTGCAAGCTCATGAAAATCAGTCCAATCAATCACTATTCCAGCAGCTCTCGCAATTGCAACCCAATGAATTAAGTGATTTGTTGATCCACCAGTCGCCAATAAAGCAGCCATTGCATTAATAATCACTTTCTCGTCAACCATTTCACCTAAGGCAAATGATGTTTTAGTGTCGTTAACATTTTTTATCAACATTCGAACAGCTTCAGAAGTTAACTCATTTCGTGCATCGTCTCTTGGATGAATAAATGCTGCTCCAGGAACATGAAGACCCATGGCCTCTAACAACATTTGATTGCTATTGGCTGTTCCATAAAACGTGCATGTACCCTCGCCATGATATGCTTTTGATTCAGAATCCAACAACTCTTTTCTACCAACCTTACCAAGAGCGTATTGCTCCCGAACTTTAGATTTTGATGTATTGTCTATCCCAGTTGACATAGGGCCAGCTGGAATAAATATGGCTGGCAAGTGTCCAAAATGTAAAGCTCCTATGAGTAATCCAGGAACAATTTTGTCACAAATGCCTAGCAGTAATGATCCGTCAAAAACATCATGCGACAAACCAACTGAAGTGCTCATGGCAATCGTGTCTCTTGAAAATAAACTTAATTCCATGCCAGGTTCGCCCTGGGTCACACCATCACACATAGCTGGAACACCAGCTGCAACTTGCACTGTAGAACCATTTTCGCTGGCAACTGTTCTGATTAGCTCAGGGTAATCCTCGTAAGGTTTATGGGCGGACAGCATATCGTTATAGGCAGTAACAACTGCTAAATTAGCCTTCTTTTCTTGAACAATAGTGAGTCTCTTATCAGGTGATAATGATGCAAATGCATGAGCCACATTTGCACAACCGAGACGATCAGAACCTCGATCTCTATTTTTCATTGCTTTTAATCTTTTAAGGTAAGCCGATCGTGTCGGTCTACTTTTCTCTTTAATTTTTTCAGCTAATTCAAGTATTAAATTTTTCATAATCTAAAGTATTTATTTTGTTACTAGTATATTTTCCATGATCATAAATTCTAAGTCGCATCCAAAAAACATATTTAAGGCATCTTCAGGCGAACAAACCATTGGCTCACCTCTTCTATTTAATGATGTATTTAAGACAACCGGGATGCCCTTAAGCGACATAAAGTTTTTTAGAAGCTGATAGTATACTTTATTTGTTTTTTCATTCACAACCTGTACTCTGATTGTTTTATCCTCATGCACTACCTCAGGTATTTTTTTTATCCACTCCGGCTGTACGTTGAATGTAAATGTCATAAATGGCGAAGGATGCTTGGATCCAATAATAGATTCAGCATATTCTTCTAAAATGCTTGGACAAAAAGGTCTCCAACGCTCTCTATATTTTATTTGCTCGTTGATTTTATCCGATATCTTAGGTGTTGTTGGATCGCCCAGGATACTTCGACATCCAAGTGCTCTTGGTCCAAACTCCATTCGACCTTGAAACCATGCTAAAGGATTCCCAGCAGCTAAAATTTCTGCACCAACTTTTGCCGGATCGCTAATTTTAGTAAATTTTGGTTTAGAGCTATGATTTTTACAAGCATCTAGGCATTCTTTTGATGAATAACTAGGTCCCAAGTAAACATGCTCCATTTTTTTAATAGAATTGGTTTTATTATCATGAATTGATGAAACATATGTTGCGGCTCCAAGCGAAGTTCCAGAATCTCCTGAAGCAGGTTGCACAAATAATTCTTTGACGTATGGAAGATCAATAATTTTTTGGTTAAGTTTTACATTTAGTGCTACGCCGCCAGCCATGCATATCTTTCCAGTTTCCCTAATGATGTCTCCAAGATAATAATCAATCATTTGAAGAGCAATTTCTTCAAGTTTATTTTGAATGGATGCCGCATAATGAATGTAAGGTAAATCAATTTCATCACCACTTCTTTTTTTGCCATACATATCCACAAATTTTGGTGAAAAATAATATCCTTTTCCATTTTCTTTATATCTTCTCAAACCTATTACGTTAACTAAATCTGTATTTACCTTTAATTGTCCATTTTTAAAAGAAACTAGATTTGAAAAATCATATAGTGATGGGTCTCCATACGGAGCCATACCCATAACTTTGAACTCACCATCTAACATATCAAAACCTAAAAATTCAGTAATGGCTCCATACAAGCCACCAAGAGATTCAGGGTCATAAAATTCTTTTATTTTATGTATTTTTCCATTTTCTCCATAGCCAAAAAATGTCGTTGCATACTCCCCTTTTCCATCAATGCCTACGATGGCAGTCTTTTCTTTAAAGCCAGATAAATGATAAGCACTTGATGCATGGGACAAGTGATGTTCAACAGGAATTAATTTTGCTTTATTAATATTTAATGAAGTCATTAAATCTTTTGCTTTGTTTAAGTTCCTTCTGAATCTGCGATTACCATTGAAGATAGCATCAAGAGCTCTATCAGGTGCGTACCAATATCTTTTTGAATAATGCCAACGAGCTTTGCTGAAAAAAGGAATTTTTGCATAGGGGAATGTCACAATATCGACATCCTCGGGATTCAATCCGCCTTCATTTAAACAATATTTGGCTGCTTCAACAGGGAATAAATTTTTAGCATGCTTTTCCCGAATAAACCTCTCTTCTTCAGCAGCCGCTACAATTTTTCCATCTATAATCAATGCAGCTGAAGCGTCATGTCCAAGGACGCCTGATATACCTAAAATTTTCATATTATTTTTTCCAAAGACCTAATAGCTGTTAGAAATTTTGATTTGTTTTTCCAATTTGAGAGAAAACGAGCAATCTGCTTTTTAATTTTGTAATTATATATGGATTGGTTCATTGAGAAAAATGATTTATCAAAATCAATCATCATTATTTGCATTTTATTATCGACTAAAATATTTGTTTTCTTTAAGTCACCATGGATAAATTTATAATAGTTGAGTGTATTAAAAAGTTTAAAAATATTATTTTTAAGATTTTCATTTTGAATATTTTCTTGCAATGACTCTTGATAACTTACAATATTTTCACCATTAATTCTTTCCATAGCAAAATAGCTTGTTAATCTTAGAAAAAAGAATCTTTTTTCATAATAAAAAAATGGTTTAGGGCATGGAAGGTTCTGTAATTGAAAGGTATTTGAAATTTGCCACGAATTCTTCCCTCTTGATTTAATAAATTGGGTTTTAATGAAATGCCATACACTTTTAATATTGTATCTTTTTATAATTAAATCCTCATGACGAAAAACAGTGCATGTATTGCCATTCTTAATAATTTCAGCATTCATTAAAAAATTATCAATGTAATTAAAGTCAAAATTGAAGTTTCTTTGCTTTAATAATAAATAATTTAAACTAGCCTTTTTTTCAAATTGCGATGAGTTTCGAAGTGTTTTTTTTTGAAAATTAGTTATCCCTTTAAACAAGTAAAAATCTAGGCATTTTT
>JAYQUI010000065.1:0-6870 GCA_038147655.1 Nitrosomonadales bacterium | reverse complement strand
ATTTTTTTTCGTAAATTTTAAAAAATAGGAGATTATAATGAACCTCAATACTTTAAATCAAAAACTAGATCAATATCATTTATTAAAACATCCATTTTATGTTGCATGGAATAATGGAGAATTAACTCAAGAAATCTTACAAGATTACGCGGAACAGTATTATCAGCATATCAAAGCTTTTCCTCGCTATATTAGTGCCACACATTCTCTTTGTGAGGATATTGATAAAAGAAAAATTTTACTCGAAAATCTTACTGATGAAGAAGATTTTTCCAAAGATCATCCATTTTTGTGGAAACAATTTGCACAGGCGGTCGGTTCTGATACCAATGCTATTGAAACTGTATCCTCTGAGCTATTTACTAAAGAGCTAATTGAGAATTTCTTCCGTTTATGTCGATCTTCTTATGCAGAAGGCTTAGGTGCTTTGTATGCGTATGAGCGTCAAGTGCCTGAAATTGCAGATACAAAAATTGAAGGTCTTAAGAAATTTTACAGTGTTGATTCTAAGGAAGGCTTAGAATACTTTACTGTTCACATGGAAGCGGATGTAGAGCATCGTGAACAAAGTGCTTCTTTGATGAGACAATTATCTAAAGAAGAGCAACTTCTTGCTGAAGAAGCAGGGATGAGCACTGTTAAACATCTGTGGAATTTTCTTTCTGGCTTATGCGTCAAGCATAATATTTCCATGAATTAAAAATTGTGAAGATAGAGCAAATATATACCGGTTGTTTAGCGCAGGGAGCGTACTATATTGAAAGTAATGGGGAAGTAGCAATTATTGACCCATTACGTGAAATAACTCCGTATACTGAACGTCTAGCGCAACATAATCATACTTTAAAGTATATTTTTGAAACACATTTTCACGCTGATTTTGTCAGTGGTCATGTCTCTTTAGCAGCTAAAACGGGTGCACAGATTATTTATGGTCCCAATGCTGATACGCAATTTGAAGCCTATAATGCCCAAGATTTAGAAGTCTTTCAAGTGGGAGATTGTACGATTCAAGCCATTCATACACCTGGTCATACCTTAGAGAGCACGTGTTATTTATTGAAAGATGCAGAAGGGAACTCGAAAGCATTATTTTCAGGAGATACGCTCTTTATTGGAGATGTTGGACGTCCAGATTTGGCACAACAAGGACTTAAGATGACCAAAGAGGATTTAGCTGGTATTTTGTATGATTCTTTACGTCAAAAAGTAATGAAATTAGATCCGTCTACCATTATTTATCCTGCTCATGGTGCTGGAAGTGCCTGTGGAAAAAAAATGAGTAGTGAAACTTCAGATACATTAGGCAATCAACTAGAAACCAATTATGCTTTACGAGCAGATATGACGAAAGAGGAATTCATCGCTGAAGTTCTTGATGGCTTAGGAGATCCTCCGGGATATTTTTCAGCAAATGTTCGTTTAAATCAAGAAGGATATGAACATGTTGATACTCTCCTATCTCAATCAAATGACAACTATCTTTCTCCAGATCAGTTTGAAGAATTAGCCAATCAAGAGCATCCTTTAATGTTAGATGTAAGAACCGTAGAGGAATTTTCTACAGCACATATCCCTAATAGTATTTTTGTAGGACTATCAGGTCCATTTGCTCCATGGGTAGGGGAGTTAATTGTCGATGTTCAAACGAGTATTCTATTAATTACCAATTCCAAAGAGCAATATGAAGAAGCTCGTATTCGTCTTTCAAGAGTAGGATTTGATAATGTTCTTGGAACCCTAGAAGGGGGAATCGATGCTTGGGTAGCAGCGGGAAAAGAAGTGGCTTCTTTAGAAAATATTTCTCCTGAAGAATTTATGGGTGCGTATCAAGGTAAAAATATTTTAGATGTACGTAGTGATAGTGAATTTTCTATTAGTGCAATGCCAACGGCCAAGCACATTGCTTTGAATAAATTGAATCTTCAAATGGATCAGCTTTCAAAAGAAGATACTACCTATTTATATTGCGGAAGTGGGTATCGTTCTGTGATATCGTGTTCTATTTTGAAATCGCGTGGTTATCATAACTTAATCAATGTCCAAGGGGGTTTTGGGGCATTATCGAAGTTAATGCAATAGTATTGTTAATTTGCTCAAATTAACGTATTATCAAGCCAATATTTATGAATATTGAACAAATAAAAGAAACAATCACCACCGTTTATGATTATCCAATTAACGGAATTGTTTTCAGAGATATCACCACTTTATTAGAAAATCCAGATGCATTTCGTTCTACTGTAAAAATTATGGTAGATAAAGTTGCTCATTTAGACTTTAATAAAGTTGTGGGTATTGAATCGCGTGGTTTCTTCTGGTCAGCTCCCTTAGCTTATGCAACTAAGGCTGGTTTTGTTTTAGCTAGAAAGCCGGATAAATTACCTCGAGAAACTGCTTTTCGTGAATTTACTTTAGAATATGGAAACACCAGTGTCCACATTCATAAAGATGCGATTCAACCTGGAGATAAAGTCTTAATCGTTGATGATTTAATTGCTACAGGCGGTACTGCCTTAGCCACTGCGGAAATTTGTGAAGAATTAGGTGCAACAGCTATCCATACGATCGCTTTGATTGATCTTCCTGCATTAGGAGGTTCAAAAAAGATTGCGGAAAAATATGGTGAAGTGATTACCTTAATTGATTACTAAGTTACTCAAATAAAGAACTAAACTTAGCAAAGCGAAGCAAATTGCCATTGAGAATCATTTCCCCATTTCGTAAAGCTTGCTTTCCATCCTTGGTTTTTAAAAGAATACTTTTCCATACGTTTGAATCAACTGTCACTATGACATCATAATCCTCAGAAAATGAATTAGTAATTTCTGCGATTTGATTTCGTATTATGACTCCATATTGTTCTTGAGTATCAGGGAAATTGAATCCTACTCGAAGAAATTCTCCTTTAGCCTTTTCAACATTTAAACGAGTAGGCATCGATTCAAAAAAGGCTTGCAATGGAACAGAATTGGCATCGGTTGGACTAATCAAATAATCCTCAAAGGTTTTTCCATTTCGCAATTCGAGTGCTTCAGAAAAATAATAATTTCTAGCAATAGGATTCTCTTCTAAAGAGCCTAAAGTTTCCAAGGACTGTATATAGCGATTGATAATCAATGGATCTTGAGGAAATACGCTAAAACCTATATCAGATAATTCGGCTGCCCATTGATATTTATTTTCTTCCATTGCTTGATCAATTTGAAGAATGAGTTGCTCTTTACCTCCAAGAATCTCAATGAGATTTTGACTTCTTTCAAAATGGGATAAAGGCTCGAGGTTAACCGCTTTTCCATCAAAAAATCCTAAATAACCATTATAGACATTGCGAATACTCCAACTAACTTTTCCATATTTTTCCTCTAAATCAAACTGATTATCAAAAAAGTCTGGATTAATAAAGTTAGAAACAAGCTCATCCGGAGTCATTCCTTGATTCATTCCTCGAATGACGTAATCATGAATATATTGAATGGCATCTCGATAGATAGTTAAACGACGATTAATCTCTTCGTTATTGGATAAGTAAGGGCCATGACAACTTAAGAGATAATCTGCTTGATAAGCGCGCATTTTATCCACGGATTGATACCATTTCTTGGTATCACGATAACTACTTCCTCGAATCGTATACAGATTGGGAAAACGCATGTAATAATTATCTCCAGCAATTAACAGTTTTTTATCAGGATAATAAATGAGAATCTGATCATCAGTTTCTCCAGGAGCATGTTGCACTTCAAGAGTTATTCCTGCAATCGTAATGGTACTCTTCTCTCCAACAAAAAAATCAGTAGGGTAGACCACTGGAGATTGATCAAAACTCCATTGCAGTGAAGAGCCTAATCCTTGACCATTTTGAAGTTCAGGAGGGAGATAAAAGCCAAATTGTTTCATCCCCCGTTGGGTTAAAATGGGTCGAATCAAGTTGTTTTGATCTGTAAATCCTTTTTCAAAAGTTTGATGGGCATAAATCTTAGTATTTTCATTGATAAAAGAAGGAGAACCTCTCCAATGATCGACATGTGAATGAGTATAAATTATTCCAAGAATGGGTTGATTAGAAATTTTCTGAAATTCTCTAAAAATTTCTTGAGCTGTTTCAGGGCTTTCTGTGGTATCAATCACGATATTTCCTTGATCTCCAACAATTAAGATTGAATTTGCTAATCCGTAACCGATAGCGATATACACATTATCAACTACTTGATAGACTTTCTGTTCAACATAAAACTGATCAGCTTCTTGAAAATTCGAGGCGTTTTGAACAGTTTTTGGTGGAGCAGAAATGGATTGTTTTTGACAGGAAAATAATAGAAAAAGAAACAGAAATAGAATTTTTTTGTTACCCATTTTATAAAATATACATCATTATAAATTAGAATTATAAATAAATTCAGCTTGTCTACAGGAACAATTATTTTGTAAAACAGTATTATATACGTGAAATATATCTCATACACTCAAGAAGGATTTACTCCCACAGAAGATGTTAGTTTTAATTTTTCTAAAAATTATTTAAGTATTGTTCGTGGATATCAAGTTTTCACTTTTTTTCGAACAATGAATATGAAACCAATTTTTCTTGATGATCATTTGGATCGCATTTTTTCTAATGCTTTATCCATGCACATGGAAGTCCCGTTTTCAAAAGAAGAGCTAAAACAGAAGGTTTTTGAAACCCTAGAGCACAATAAATCTTCTTTAAATGAATTGAATATCATGATTCTTTTTGCTGGAACCACTGCTCTAAAATATTCTCCTTTAAGTACTGACCAACCCATAGATCTTTATATCATTATTTCTCCTGTGAAAGAGTATAGTCAAGAATATCTTAGTGGAGTATCTCTAGGGTTGTTCGAGTATGCGAGAAATATGGGTGAGGTTAAAGCACCCTTTACTTATTTTGGTGGGATTTTAGGTGAGCATCAATTAGTCAAAACAAAAAAATACGATGAAATCTTATTTACCGATCAAGGATTGATCTTAGAAGGATCCACTTTTTCTTTTTTTGCAGTTAAAGGAAGTAAAATTATAACTCCTCCAACGGATGGAAAAATCTTGGAAAGCGTGACAAGAAAAAATGTGATTCAGAGTTGTTTAGATGGATTTGAGTTTGAAGAAAGGCCGATTCTAGTGGAAGAAATATCTTCTTTTGATGAAGCGTTTATAACTTCTGCAAATCGTGGAGTTGTTCCCGTATTGAAAATCGATGGTTCATTAATTTCTTCTTCCGTCGGTTCAGTAACATCTTCAATCAAAGAACGATATTGGTCTTTAATATCTTAAAAGTTTTTTGAAACTTTTTTAAGATAAAATCATTAAAATAATAAACAAGCTAAGGAGAAAAAAATGAGAAATTTTATTGTTGTTGTCTTTCTTTCAATATTTATTACAAACTGTGCAATTCCTATGTCAAATCGAGCTGTTGCTGATTCAAATGATTTTACCCTAGGGAAAGTTCAATCACAGCTTACTAAAGGGATGTCTGCAGCTGAAGTCGTTAGTTTATTCGGTTCTCCTAATTTGGTAACCAGTACAAAAGATGGTGGTGAATCATGGACTTATGATAAGATATCTCAAGAATCTGAAGCATCATCGCGTTCAGGTATGGGTGCAGGAAGTAGTGGTAATTTTTTTGGTTTTTTAACTGGTGGTAAAGCGAAAAGCTCTAGAGAAAGCAAAAATCTTACTTTAATGATTAAATTCGATTCGAACGACACCGTCACTGATTTTAAATATCAAAGCGTAAAATATTAAATGTCTAGAAAATATTTCGTTCATTTTGTTTTAGTAGTTCATTTTTTTGTAGTGGGGTGTGCCTTTTCAGTTCCTTCTACTGAAAAAACAACTGCAACGCAACGAGCTATTGAAACCAAAGAGTATAGCGTTTCAAAAAAAGAGCTTATGAAAGCATCCGTTTCCACTTTTCAAGATCTTGGATATACGATCAGTGTAATCAATGAAGAGTTTGGCATTATTACTGCCAATAAAATTGAACCGGGTGGTCAAATTGTTGAAGAAGAACCTAGTTTTAATCCCTTAGTGGTTTTGGGAGCTATTTTCTTAGTTTCTGCTTTATTTGCTGATGACGACGACCATCATGAGGAAAGAGGTCGTTGGAGGGGAAGGTCCTCTAATGGAGATACTGTCGTCATTAAAGATGAAACCTTAACTGCTACTTTGAATATTACTGAAGTCTCTGAAAATCCGTTACTATCCAGTTTGAGAATTAATTTTGACAGTAGAGAAAAAAATGCTTCTGTACAATTTTTTAAAGAGTTTTTTGCCGCAATAGAAAAGTCTTTGTTTTTAGAGCAAAATCTTTAAAATTCTTCCGTGAGAATTTTTGCATCATTCCTCTGTTTTGTAACCTTCATGTTTGGTACAGGAACTGGGGGAGCAAAAGATCAATCCATCACTTTATTACATCGAGGAAGATCAATCCCTATAATGTCCGATCATAATTCAATGTTAATTACTAGTGCATATTCATCTTTGCAATCTAGAGAAATTAAAATATTTGACGATAATTACATTTTAAAACAAACCCTTTATTCACCTAATCCTTCACAAGGAGATGATTTTGGTCAATCGACATTCATCAAAGATAATTTTTTAGTTATTGGTGCTCCTGGTGCTGATAATGGAAGAGGTGCAGTCTATTTATATCAAAAAATGGATGATTCTTGGAATTTTGTAGTGGAAATTTCGAATCCCAATTCCGCGTTGCAGAATCGTTCTCATCAGTTTGGGCATCAAGTAATGATTTCGGATGTGTATTTGATTGTTTCATCTCCATTTGATGGTCATGGAAAAGTATATTTTTTCGAGTTGGATTGTGAGAGTTCGATTCGTTTGCGTTAT
>JAYQUI010000064.1:0-7087 GCA_038147655.1 Nitrosomonadales bacterium | reverse complement strand
CTATGGTGCCGATTGGTCGAGGTCAGCGAGAATTAATTATTGGCGACAGACAAACCGGTAAAACAGCCGTAGCTGTGGATGCGATTATCAATCAAAGAGGTCAAAACATGACCTGTATTTATGTTGCAATCGGTCAAAAAGCTTCAACCATTGCTAACGTGGTGAGAAAACTTGAAGAAACTGGTGCGATGGAATACACCACAGTTGTGGTTGCATCAGCATCTGATTCTGCTGCGCTTCAATTTCTAGCCCCATACGCTGGATGTACCATGGGTGAGTATTTTAGAGATCGTGGAGAAGACGCATTAATAATTTATGATGACTTGAGTAAACAAGCTGTTGCTTATCGTCAAATTTCATTGCTTTTAAGAAGACCTCCAGGTCGTGAAGCTTATCCTGGTGACGTGTTCTATATTCATTCACGTTTATTAGAAAGAGCTGCTCGAGTAAATGAAGAATATGTTGAAAATTTTACCAAGGGCAAAGTGAAAGGCAAAACGGGTTCATTAACTGCGCTTCCTGTAATTGAAACTGCAGCTGGTGACGTGTCAGCTTTCGTGCCAACAAACGTTATTTCTATTACAGACGGTCAGATTTTCTTAGAGTCAGATTTGTTTAATGCGGGTATTAGACCAGCTATTAACGCTGGTATCTCTGTGTCTCGAGTTGGTGGTGCTGCCCAGACTAAGGTAATTAAAAAGCTTGGTGGTGGTGTGCGATTAGCATTAGCTCAGTACCGAGAGCTTGCTGCATTCGCTCAGTTTGCATCTGATCTTGATGAAGCTACAAGAAAACAGTTAGATCGAGGAAGAATGTTTACCGAATTAATGAAACAGGCTCAGTATAGTCCATTAAGTGTTTCTAGAATGGCAGTAACTTTATACGCTGCTAACAACGGTTACTTTGACGATGTTCCTGTTGAGAAGATTCTTACATGTGAATCAGACCTACATGGATTTATTTCTTCTAAACATAAAAAAGTAATGGAAAGTATTGAGAAAAATCTTGACCTATCTGAAAAAGATGAAAAAGATTTAGTTAAAGCTATTGAAGATTTTAAATCTTCTAGCAAATATTAATATTTGGAATATTTATGGCTGGTAGTAAAGAAATACGAACAAAGATCAAGAGTGTAGAAAATACCAAAAAGATCACTAAGGCGATGGAAATGGTAGCTGCATCAAAAATGCGTAAAGCTCAGGATCGTATGGCTGCTGCAAGACCTTATGCTGAAAAAATTAGGAATGTTGTAGCAAACCTTTCTTATGCGCAGTCTGAATCTAAGCATCCTTTTTTAGTTTCAAGAGACAAAGTCAAGAACGTTGGCCTTATTGTTGTTACATCAGATAAAGGATTGTGTGGTGGATTAAATACTAACGTCTTAAGAACATCATTAAATCAAATTAAAAGCTGGGAAAAAGAAGGAAAAAAAGTCCAAATTGCAGCTATTGGAACTAAAGGTTTCAGTTTCATGAATCGTGTAGGCGCAGATGTCAAGTCGAATATTACAGGGCTTGGTGACACACCACATTTAAATGATTTAATTGGAAGTATTAAAGTGATGCTGGATTCATATATTAATGGTGAAATTGATCAGCTTTATATATGTTTTACAAAATTTATCAATACGATGAAACAAGAGCCAATCATGGACCAAGTACTCCCGCTAAATGGTGAAAAAATTGGTGCACCTGAGGGGTCATGGGATTATATTTATGAGCCAACTGCGGATGCAGTGATTGAAGAATTATTGAAGAGATATATCGAATCAATAATCTATCATGCAGTAGCGGAAAATATGGCATCAGAGCAATCAGCACGTATGGTTGCAATGAAAGCTGCATCAGATAATGCAGTAAATGTGATTGATGAATTGACGTTGGTTTATAACAAAGCACGTCAAGCAGCAATTACTAAAGAGATATCAGAAATCGTGGGTGGAGCAGCCGCAGTTTCTTAATTTTTAATTTTTTTGAGATGAGTAAGGAAAAAAAATGAGTGCCAAACAAATCGGAAAAGTAGTTCAGTGTATCGGAGCTGTTGTTGATGTTGAATTTCCAAGAGATTCAATGCCAAAAGTTTTTGATGCTTTAAAAATTGACAGCAAAGATGCAAATGCTAAAACAGCTGAAGAAGGTTTAACGCTTGAAGTTCAACAACAGCTTGGTGATGGCATTGTACGAGCAATTGCGATGGGTTCAACAGATGGTTTAGCTAGAGGCACTCAATTTACTTCTACTGGCGCACCAATACAAGTTCCTGTTGGCGAAGGCACACTAGGCCGTATTATGGACGTGTTAGGAAGACCAATTGATGAGGTTGGTAAAATTGATACGAAAGAACATCGTTCTATTCACCAAAAAGCTCCAGAGTTTAGTGAACTTTCTCCATCTGTAGAATTATTAGAAACAGGAATTAAAGTTATTGACTTGATTTGCCCATTTGCTAAGGGTGGTAAGGTTGGTCTATTCGGCGGTGCTGGTGTTGGTAAAACAGTTAATATGTTGGAATTGATTAATAACATTGCAAAACAACACTCAGGCTTATCAGTTTTTGCCGGCGTGGGTGAAAGAACTCGTGAAGGTAACGACTTCTATCATGAAATGTCTGATGCTGGAGTTATCAAGCTGGATGACATGAAAGAGTCTAAAGTGGCTATGGTATTTGGCCAGATGAATGAACCTCCAGGTAACCGTTTAAGAGTTGCGCTTTCAGGTTTAACAATGGCCGAAAAATTCCGTGATGAAGGTCGTGACGTTCTGTTCTTTGTTGATAATATTTATCGTTACACTCTTGCTGGTACTGAAGTTTCAGCTCTTCTAGGACGTATGCCTTCAGCAGTGGGATATCAACCAACCCTTGCTGATGAAATGGGCCGCCTCCAAGAAAGAATTACATCTACAAAAACAGGTTCGATTACATCGATTCAAGCGGTTTACGTTCCTGCAGATGACTTAACCGATCCATCTCCAGCTACAACCTTCCAGCATTTGGATTCTACTGTTGTGTTATCTCGTGATATTGCTTCATTAGGTATTTATCCAGCTGTTGATCCACTCGATTCAACATCAAGACAATTAGATCCACAAATTGTTGGTGAAGATCACTATCAAGTGGCACGAAGAGTTCAAGCAACTCTCCAAAAATATAAAGAGTTAAGAGATATTATTGCAATTCTTGGTATGGATGAATTATCACCTGAAGATAAATTAGCTGTGAATAGAGCACGTAAAATTCAGAGATTCTTATCACAACCATTCCATGTGGCGGAAGTCTTTACAGGCTCACCAGGTAAGTATGTTTCATTAAAAGAAACAATTGCAGGCTTCAAAGCGATTGTTGATGGTGAATATGACGATCTACCTGAACAGGCATTCTATATGGTTGGAAGTATCGATGAAGCCGTTGCTAAAGCAAAAAAACTTTAATTAATTTTTAGGTTATAACTTATGAGTAAAGTTTTAGTAGATGTTGTAAGTGCTGAAGAGTCTCTCTTTACAGGTGAGGCTGAATTTGTAGTTGCTCCATCAGCCATGGGTGAGGTGGGTATATACCCAAACCATGCCCCAATGATTGCGACCTTAAAGCCTGGTTCTGTTCGAATAAAATTATCAGGTAAAAATGATGAAGAGTTAGTGTACGTTTCTGGCGGCATCTTGGAAGTGCAACCAGGTTCAGTAACTGTATTGTCTGATACAGCGGTAAGAGGTTCAGATCTTGATGAAGCAAAAGCGAATCAAGCTAAGAAACAAGCTGAAGATGCATTAACAAAACAAAAAGGCGATATTGATTATGCAAAAGCACAAGCTGAGCTAGCTGAGGCTGTTGCTCAATTACAAGCTATTCAGCGTTTACGAAAAAAGAAATAAAATTTCTTAAAAAAGAAAAGGCAGCTTCTGGCTGCTTTTTTTGTTTATACTCAACATAATTATGAATTTAGATATTGTAATACTAGCTGCTGGTAAAGGGACTCGTATGAAGTCCTCGAAACCAAAAGTAATGCAGGAATTTGTTGGACAACCTTTTTTACAAAGGGTGATTAACACATCAAAAGAATTAGATCCAAACAAGATCATACCTATAATAGGTTATAAAGCAGATGAAATAAAAAATTATTTTTCTAATCAACAGCTTGATTTTGTTATTCAAAAAGAACAGCTTGGGACAGGTCATGCTGTAATGCAAGCGATTAATGAAATTACCAGTCAACTTACCTTAATTTTATATGGTGACGTACCATTAATTAATCATAAACTTTTACTAAGACTTATTGATGCCTCAAAAAAAACAGGAATAGGGCTAGTTACTTTTGACAAAACTAATCCAACCGGCTTTGGAAGAATAGTCAGAGATGATAACAAGCAAAAAATAATAAAAATTGTTGAGGAAAAAGACTGCGATCACGAACAAAAGAAAATCAAGGAAATAAATACGGGAATAATGTGTGTTCAGTCAGATCATTTAAAGAATTGGTTAGCACAACTCGATAATAATAATGCTCAAAAAGAATATTATTTAACTGATATCATAGAGTTTGCGAATAAGGATAAAGTTGAAGTTGCTGGCATTAAAGCCGATATCGAAACCAGTATTCAAGGCATCAATTCAATGGAAGAGCTTATTCTACTTGAGAGAATGTATATGCAAGAAAAAGCTGAGCAGTTAATAAATCAAGGCGTCAAAATTATTGACCCAAATCGGATAGATATCAGAGGTACATTAACATGTGAGGAAAATGTCACCATTGATGTGGGCTGTATTTTTGAAGGCGATGTAATAATAAAGAAAAATTCAAAAGTCGGACCTTATAATATTATTAACGCATCTCAAATAGGAGAAAATTCAAGCCTAAATGCTTTTAACCATATTGATGATGCTCTCATAGGGGACAACTGTAATATCGGGCCTTATGCAAGAATCCGACCCGCAACCACTTTAAAAAATAATATTAATATTGGTAACTTTGTTGAGATTAAAAAATCTAGCATTGATGATCATTCAAAAATAAATCACCTTTCGTATGTTGGCGATACAAAAATAGGAAAAGAAGTAAATATTGGGGCCGGTACAATTACATGTAATTATGATGGGGCCAATAAGCATCAAACTATTATTGAAGATAATGTTTTTATTGGGTCAGATACCCAATTAATCGCTCCGGTTGTAATTAAAAAAGGCGCAACGATTGGTGCTGGTTCTACAATTACAGAAGATGCGCCAGAAAATAAATTAACACTTTCTAGAGTTGAACAAAAAAATGTTGATAACTGGATAAGGCCTAAGAAAAAATAATTATGTGTGGAATTGTTGGCGGCGTTGCTGTAAATAAAAATATTGTTCCAATATTAGTAGATGGCCTAAAAAAATTGGAATACCGAGGTTATGATTCAGCTGGAATTGCTGTAATCAATAATAGCCGTATCAAAAGAATTCGTTCTGTTGGTCGAGTGGATACCATTCAACAGAAAGTTAATAAACAAAAATTAAATGGCTCAATTGGGATAGGCCATACCCGCTGGGCAACTCATGGTGGTGTGAATGAAAAAAATGCACATCCTCATATCTCAAATGACGAAATCGTCGTAGTTCACAATGGTATCATCGAAAATCATGCCAAGTTGTGCAAATTTTTAAAAGATAAAGGGTATAAATTTAATTCTGAAACAGATACAGAAGTTATTGCACACCTTATTCATTATTTTAAAAAGGGAAAAGTAGCATTATTTGATGCTGTCTTAAAAACATGCGCCAAATTAAAGGGAGCTTATGCAATTGCTATTACGGATAAAATTTCAGAAGAAATAATAGTGGCAAGAAATGGCTGTCCATTAATTATTGGTATATCCGATCGAGAAAATTATATTGCATCCGACATATCGGCTCTATTAGCTGTCACAAATAGAGTTATTTTTCTAGAAGATGGTGACTATGGAATACTAAACATAAATGGATACCAGATATTTAATCAAAATAAAAAGAAAATTAACCGTAAGATCCATACCAGCGCACTAAAAAATAATCAAATGGAACTGGGTCCATATAGTCATTTTATGCAAAAGGAAATATATGAACAGCCAGTTGCAGTGGCTGATACGATTGAATCAATTATTGATGATGGAATTTTTAGTCCAAAGTTAATTGGCGGGAAAAAGTTTGATGCTAGCAGATTTGATTCTGTTCTTATATTAGCCGCTGGAACGAGTTACTATGCTGGGCTAACAGCAAAATATTGGTTTGAAAATATTGCGGGTATTCCTGTCAATGTTGAAATAGCTAGTGAATATCGATACCGAGAAGTTGTAACGCCAAAAAAACAACTTGTCATTACGATTTCACAGTCTGGTGAGACTTTAGATACACTTGAGGCATTAAAACAAGCAAAAAAAAATGGTAATAGTAAATCTCTAGCTATTTGTAATGTTCAAGAAAGCGCTATTGCAAGGCAGTCTGATCATGTACTTTATACTCGAGCTGGTGTTGAGATTGGTGTTGCCTCAACAAAGGCTTTTACTACCCAATTGGTCAGTCTTTTTGTCCTCGCGGTTCTTTTTGGAAGACAGAATAAGAAAATTTCTAAATCTAAAGAATTAGAGCTTATCAATGAATTAAGAAAATTATCCGGCCATATTCAAACAGCACTTAACCTGGAGCCACAAATTAAAACGTGGGCTAAAAAATTTGCTAGAAAAGATAATGCACTGTTTTTGGGTAGGGGCGTTCATTACCCGATTGCACTTGAAGGTGCTTTAAAGTTAAAAGAAATTTCTTATATTCATGCAGAAGCATATCCTGCTGGTGAATTAAAGCATGGCCCTCTAGCGTTAGTTGATAAAAACTTACCTGTGGTTGTTATTGCTCCAAATGACAAACTGCTTGAAAAAGTAAAATCTAATATGCAAGAAGTTAAAGCGAGAGGTGGTGAATTGTTTGTTTTTGCTGATGCTGATAGCACCTTTGATGCTGAAGATGGGCTATCTGTGATCAGATCTCATCGGCATATTGGAATACTGTCACCTATTGTCCATACCATTCCAGTTCAATTGTTGGCATATCATGTAGCCTTGGTTAAAAAGACTGATGTAGATAA
>JAYQUI010000063.1:0-7114 GCA_038147655.1 Nitrosomonadales bacterium | reverse complement strand
GCCCTGGTTTGTACAGTGGCTTCAGTTTTAGGTGGAGTATTTGGTTATGCAATTGGATACTTTCTTTGGTGGTCATCTCCCAATGAATTTTCCTCTATTGCAAATTTCTTTTTCAATAATGTTCCTGGATTTTCTATTGAAGTTTTTAGAAATGTTCAGCAACAGTATGAGAATTATAATTTTTTAGTCATTTTTTTAGCTGCATTTACTCCAATTCCTTATAAAGTATTTTCTATTAGCGCAGGAGCTTTTTTTGTCAATCTTCCAATTTTTGTCATTGCCTCGACATTAGGAAGAGGGTTACGTTATTTCGCACTGGCATTTTTGATTAAAATTTTCGGCAAACCGATCAAAGAATTACTGGATAAATATTTCAATTTGTTTATCATCTTATTAACCATATTGTTTATATTCAGTTACTTTTTAGTAGTATATTTTTTCAATTAAGGAGCACAAATGAAGCATTTTTACTGGACATTGTTAATCTTATTTACTTTTTTATCTGCACAAGCAAAGATTAATCCTACGGTTTCCGATATAACTGAAGAGGATTTTCGTTCGCATATTGGCTATTTAGCCTCTGATTGGTTAAAAGGGAGAAGTTCTGGAACCTATGGAGACTATAAAGCTGTTGAATATATTAAGAATCATTTTGAAACAGCAGGCATGCCACGCGAAAGATATGTTGAGGTGCAAGAACATTTTGTGTTCAAAGATCGACGTACTAAAAAACGAAAAGTTAAAACGTATAACGTTATCGTCACACTTCCAGGTCAAGATCCTCTTTTAAAGGATGAGATTGTGGTCATTGGAGGACATTACGACAGTGTCAAAAATGTTCGTGGTAAAATTCATAATGGAGCCGACGATAATGCTTCGGGTACTTCAATGGTTTTAGAATTGTTTGAAAAACACGCTAGTACAATGGATAATAAAAGAACCTTAGTCTTTATGGCTTTTGGGGGAGAAGAGTTAGGGTTATTGGGTTCAAAATATTTTACGGAAAATCCCACCATCGATTTATCAAAAGTGCAAATCATGATCAATTTAGATATGGTTGGAAGATTAGATAGTGAGAAAAATTTACAGTTAGGTGGAACTGCAACCGCTGAAAATTTAGATCAAATGCTGGATCCATTTTTTGATGATATTTCTTTAAATATTACGGAATTAGGAAAAGGAATTTTCAGTCGTTCAGATCATTATAGTTTTTACAAGAAAGATATCCCTGTTCTATTTTTCTTTACAGGTTTACATACTGACTATCATAGCGCTACCGATGAGGCAGATCGTGTCAATTATTCAGGAATGATGGAGATTGCAGAATTAGTCAATGAAATTGTAGAGTATTTTACCAATAAAGAAGATCGGTTAGTCTTTACCAAGGCTCCAATGGAAGATCAACAAATGACAACCCCAACAAAGCTGAAAGGTACTTTAGGTATTATGCCTGATTATGCTGGAGATATTAAAGGTCTTAAAGTGGATGCTGTCATTGAAAATAAAGCCGCACAAAAATCAGGAATAGTCGATAACGATATTGTGACAGCAATCAATAATGTTTCTATCGAATCTATATATGATTACATGCGAATCATGGCCAACTTAGATAATGAACAATTTTGCAATGGACCTGTTGATGGATGTGTTTTGCCTGTTGGGATTACTCGTGGTGAAGAGAGCTTAACAATTAATGTTACTTTTTAATGCGTTTTTTCCTGTTTATAAGCGTATTATTTTTCAGTGCATGCTCAGAAAACGAAGCTTCTTTTATCATTGATGACATCAAACAGCTTACTTATGACGGAGACAATGGAGAGGCTTATTTTAATGCCGATGCCTCCAAAGTAATTTTTCAAAGTAAACGTGATGATAATGAATGCGATAAATTATTTTCTGTTAATCTAGATGGCACTCAATTAGCTGCATTTTCAGAACAAGATGGTGCCTATACCTGTGCATATTATTCTTTAGATGATACCTATCTTTTTTATGCTTCTACGCTTCATTTAGGAGAAAAATGTCCTGAGATTTACAAGGATCCTAATCCAAGAAAGTATATCTGGCCTTTAAGACCATTTGAAATCTTTAGAACAAGCGAAAATGAAACAATCGCTTTAACAGATACTCCTAATGGCTATAATGCTGAATCCACTATTCATCCTTTAGAAGAAAAGATTATTTTCACCTCTTTAAGAGATGGAGATATTAATTTGTATGAAATGAATTATGACGGGAGTGATTTAAAGCAAATTACTTCAGAATATGGATACGATGGAGGAGCATTTTACTCACCAGATGGAAGTCAGATTGTCTGGCGTGCTTGGTATCCTTCAACTGAAGAAGAAAGGATTCAATGGGCTGAAAATTTAGAAAAAAGATACATTGAATCTGTTCCTCTTAATATCTATATCGCTGATCGCGATGGTTCCAATAAAAAGCAAATTACTAACAATCAAGCGACTAACTGGGCTCCATCTTGGTTGCCAGATGGAAAGCATATTATTTTTTCATCTAATATGGATGATTGGAGAGAAGATTATCAAGCATATGGAAGTAATTTCGAATTATATGTCATTAATATTGAATCGCTAAAGATTCAACGCATTACCTTCAATCAAACTTTTGATTCTTTTCCAGTAGTGGCTATAGATACAGAGGATTCTAAACGTTTTAAAATCGTTTTCGCTTCCAATAGAAATGCCAAAAATCCGAGGCAAACTAATATCTTTACTGGGTATCTTTACACCAATTGAGAATATGTCTCAATAAATGGATTTTATGGACATAAATAACTTTGTAATATCTGCTAAAATCACTATACTCTGTAGCATTTTTTAACATTTAGGGAGCGTTCATGAGAATTATATTTTCAGTTATTTTTTCAACTTTTTTTCTTTTTGGTCAATCGTTTAAAGATTTAACTGAAAGACCTTCTTACAACCCAGAATTGATTGATTCTAAAGTTATTTTGGACGGTGTACTGGACGAACCTTTTTGGCAAACTGCTCAAGTAGCTTCCAATTTTACTCAAGTTGGTGCATTTCAAGGACAACCTTCTCCTTACAACACTGAAGTGAGAAGTGTAATGGATGCTGATAATCTTTATTTTGCGTTTAAATCCTATTTCATTGAAGGGAAGTTGAATACCTCCATTTCTAAAAGAGACCAATTGCAGGATCGCGATGATCTTTCTTGGATAGAAATCGATGCGTTTGGTGATGAAGGATTAATCTTTGCTATTGGCGCTAATCCTTCTGGTATTCAAGTAGATGGTAGGGGAGGATATGGATTTGATCCATCATTAGACTTTATCTACGAAGTAGCGTCAAAAATTTATACGGACTATTATATTTTAGAATTTAAAATTCCATTTTCATCTCTACGTTATTCCTTAGCTGAATCTCAAACTTGGAGAATAAATTTTGGAAGACTTTTTGAAATTGGAGATAACGTCGGAAGAGAGATATCTTGGGCATCAAAAATAGAAGGGATTGAATGCCATACTTGTCAATTAGGTTTTCTAAACGGATTAACTCCACCTAAACAAGAACGTACCTATGACTTTATTCCTTCTTTTTTATATGTAAATCAAGATAATTATCTGGATAATACTAGCTCTTCAGATAACGAGATATCTTTATTTACCAAAGTCCATTTATCTTCAGTGGATTTGCTCGAATTTGCTTTTAATCCCGACTTCAGTCAAATTGAATCGGATGATATTCAAAATGATATTAACTCAGTTAATGCGCTATATTTTAAAGAAAGAAGACCATTTTTTACAGAGGGTGCAGAAATCTTTAGTACACAAGGAGCTGAAAGAGGATACATCAATTTATTTTATTCCCGTACAATCAATAATCCGACTTCAGCGTTGAAATATACCGGTAAAATTGGTACCACTTCTTATGGAATCATTGCAGCATTAGATGAAGATTCGCCGGTTTTATTGCCTTTTGAAGAGTTTAGTTCAGTCGTAAATATGGAAAAAAGTGATAATCTGATTATTCGAACTAAAACACTTGATAGCAATGGAGGAAGTTTTGGTACTTTCTTCTCCAATAGATCGTTTGTAGGAGAAGATAGTTACATGCAGAATTTTGGAATTGATTACCATAAGCATCCAGGCAATAACCTTCATTTTACTGTACATGCTGTAGCTTCTGTACATAAAGAACCTGAAAGCTTTTCTACGAAATTTGATGAAGATCCGTATTCCTTCGATAAATATACAGCAGCATTTGATGGAGAGAAAATTGAAGGAAATGCTCTAGGATTAAGCTTAATGCAAAGAACTAGAACGGATTATGCTGGTGCAACTTTGCGCTTACGATCTCCTGGGTTTAGAACCAGTAATGGATTTGAATCGAATAATGCTACAAAATATCTAACTCTCAGAAAAGGGAAGGATATTTTTTATGAAGATGGTCCATTGATTCAAAGCGGACATAGCGTTGCCTATATTCATAAAGATAATTACTCTGGTCAAACACTAAAACAAGAATTAAAAATTAGTAATAATTTCGCATTTAGAAATGGAAATAGACTAGGGATAGTTCTGGAAACAGAAAATGAAAGTTATCAAGATATCCAATTTGACGGATTAAACGAAATGCAAATCAATTTTGTCAGACCATTTTCTTCAAGTCTAGTTTTTGTTTGGGAGGCTAAAGTGGATGACATTATTATTAAATTTGAGGATCAGCCAGTTGAATCAAAATACTTAGCTGCGTCAAATTATTTTGAATATAAAATATCTGACTTATCTCAAATCTCTTTTGGAGTTGCTTATGAGAAAGCTGAAGATCATTTTGAAGGAGTGTTAATGAATGTGAAACTTACAAATTCATTTACTAATCACTTGTCAATGCGTACTAAGATTCAGTATAATGAATTTTCAGATAGTTGGTTTGTAGAACCATTATTTGTGTATCAACCTAATGCTTTTTCAGCGATTTATTTAGGCATGAACGAACTTTTTAGTTCTGAAGATGGAATCTTTTCTAATATCAAACATTCACAACGACAATTATTTGTGAAAGCTCAATATCTATTCTAAATGAGATTACTAATTATAAGCTTTAGTTTATTTCTAGCAAGTTGTGCATCATCATTAAGTGGAATTAATAATAGCGCCACTAAAGCTAGCCCTACTTTAAATGCATCTTCAAAAATGATTGCGGTCAATCATATTTTACCTTCAAAAAAAGAGAAATTTGAATTGTTAAACCAAACGGTGATTTTGCCTGCATTTAAAAAATATAATTCTAAAGTTTATAATGGTTTACATTTTTGGATTCCCAATGAAGAGAATAAAGACGGAACCTTTACTTTTATTTACATTGCTTCTCCATATTATCCAGAGATGAATTATGATATTTTTCAGGTCCTATTGCGCCAGTATAATCGTCAAAAAGCAGAAGAGTACTTTGAGCAATGGATGGAATGCTTTGCCTACGAACAAGAAGTGATTTCTTTTGAATAAGACAAAATCATATCTTTTTCTAAAGAAGTATAGTATATTTTATTAGATGGCTCACAAAAGATTCTTATTATTTCTTTTTGGAATGATTTCAATCGTTTATTCCCAGGGAATTTTTAGTTCAAACCTAGGCACTTCTTCATTTGATCAAAATCCAGCAGTTGGCTTGAGAAGTAATGAATCGTTAGTAAATATCTATTCCAATGTTGTTGTAGCTGATATTTATGTTTGGAGCACTCCATGGCTGAATACAGAACGTACTTTTCCTGCTCAAATTGTCCTTCCATTAGACAATCAGCAGCATGTAATCAGTTTATATTCCAAAGAGCAATTCACTTATATTGCAAACGAGTTACAAAATTTTGATTTTGATAATAGAGATATTGCTGAGTTTGAAGCATTACAAAATCAGTTGGAATTAATGCAACTAGGTACAAAAACTGTTCGACCAATTCCAGGAAGTTCTGATGAAGTTTTCTTGGTTTATTGCGATGAAAAAGATGTAAATTGCGCTCAAGGTCTACATTGGTTTGATAAATTTTATTCAAGCCATTTGGATGCAAAACAAGAACAGAATATGATATCAGACTTAAATGGAGAAAATTTGACTGAAGCAGAGCAACTTTTAGTGCGTAAACATCGTACCGGTGTTGCCAGTATGCTCAGTTTATTTACTCTAGGACTATTTTTAATTGATAACCTTGGCTTGTGAGTAACATATCTGTTAATATTTTAGGGATAGGAGAACATTCCTTTCCTTCTGGCATTAGTCCCTTAGAAATTCAACAATCAATGAAAGGTATTCCTTCCAATGCCATTATTTGTACAATTGATGATAATTTAGCCGATTTAAGCACTCCCTTAGAACAGTCTTGTACTTTAAAATATTTAGATGGTAAAAGTAAAGATGGTCATAGCGTTTTGTTGCACAGTACAGCCCATTTAATGGCTCAGGCAGTTAAACGTTTATTCCCTAAAACAAAAGTGACCATTGGTCCTTATTTAGATAATCGTTTTTATTATGATTTTGATGTTGAAACTCCATTTACGGAAGAGGATTTACTTTCAATTGAAAATGAAATGGCAGCAATAGCCTCAGAGAATTTAATGATTTCTCATCAAGTTATTAGTCGTAAGGAAGCAGTGAATCTATTTCAGTCTATGGATGAACCATATAAGGTTGAAATTATAGAAGCTATTGATGAATCTGAAACTCTAAAGATTTATACTCAAGGTGATTTTACTGATTTATGTCGTGGTCCACACATCGCTAACACCAACCAAATTCAACATTTCAAGCTCCTTTCTTCCAGTGCGGCTTATTGGAGGGGGGATGAAAATAATCAAACCCTTCAACGTGTTTATGGAACTTCTTTTGCTGATAAAAAAGATTTGAAAGCTTATTTAAATATGTTAGAAGAACAGAAGAAAAGAGATCATCGTAAGATTGGAAAAGAAATGGATTTATTTTTCTATGATGATGAAGTAGGACCAGGCTTGCCATTATGGACACCAAAAGGTTCAGTTATCATTGAGGAATTAGAATCTTTAGCCAAAGAAAAAGAATCTTTAGCGGGATATGATAGAGTTAGAACTCCTCATTTAACTAAAGGAGATTTGTACGAAAAA
>JAYQUI010000062.1:0-7311 GCA_038147655.1 Nitrosomonadales bacterium | reverse complement strand
AAAAAACTTGCTTTCCTGAATCCTTAATTTCGCTGCCTGCGCATCACGTTTAGCCGCCAACAACTCTGTATCTGCTTTGATTAACTCATATCTCGGGGATTCACCCACATTAACTCTGAGTTCAACACGATCTCGAATATCTTGTATGACTTTTTGGTCAGCATCAGCAATTTTTAAAATTTCCTGATTATGAATCACATCATAAAATGCCGACTTAATATTCAACATTAGATTAATTTTTGTTCCGCGATTTAATTCATCAACAAATTCTAGATTAGATTCGGCTATTTCTTTTCTTGATCTACGAACATCTGAGAACTCTAATGGTTGTGAAATACCCAATGCCCAGTTTTTATCATTTTCAGTGGGTGGTGTTCTGGTTTTTGTAGGGCCTACTGCAAGACCAACCGACGGGTTTAAATATTGCTCTGCAACAGTGATACCAGCCTTGGCGGCATCTTGTTTAGCTTGGATCACATCAATCAAAGGATTGGCTTGATTCGCCATATCAATAAGATCGTCGAGGGTGTAGATTGGACTTGAAAACAATTCAAATGATACAAAAAAAATAAAAATAAAGTATTTTGACTGTTTTGAAATCATTGCAATATATTATAAGGTATTCACATTATAAAAACAGAATTTATGAGGAAAAAATGAGTAAAATTTTTATTACTGGAACAAATCGTGGCTTAGGTTTGGAATTTGTCAAACAATTCTTAAAAAGGGGTGATGAGGTCATCGCAACCTGCCGCAACTCAGAGAATGCAACAGAGTTAAATCAGCTTCAAGATAATCCAAACTTAGAAATTTTTTCTCTTGATATCGGCGATCATAATGCCGTACAAAAATTACAACAACAAATTGCTGATCAGCCCATAGATATCCTCATCAACAACGCTGGCATTTGGCGAAGTAGTCAATTAGGAAATATTTCTATTGATGAATGGATGGAAAGTTTTCGAATTAATAGCATCGCGCCTATTAAAACTATTGAATCCTTTCTCCCAAATATAAAGTTAGGACAAGACAAAAAAGTGATTTCCATTACAAGCAAAATGGGAAGTATTGATGATAATACCAGTGGTGGGTCGTATATTTATCGCTCTTCAAAAACTGCCTTAAATTCAGCCATGCAAAGCATGCATCATGATCTTAAAAATCATGGCATTGCCACCTGTACTCTACATCCAGGGTGGGTTCGAACAGATATGGGTGGTCCTGGAGGCTGGATTGATGTGGTAGAAAGTGTTTCTGGCATGATCAAAGTCATTGATCATCTATCAATTGATAATTCTGGAGAGTACATTGATTACGCAGGAAAAATTATCCCTTGGTAATGCCCTTTGAAGATGCTGAAAAATTTTTAAGTAAACAAAGCGAAGGGTGGTCAACGCTTATTCAAGAAATTGGTCCTTGTCGTTTAAAAGTTAGCGATGAGCTCTTGCCACATCAAAGTATTATTAAAAGTATTTTTTTTCAACAGCTTCATCCAAAAGCAGCTTCAACAATTTATCAACGCTTTTTAGATTTATTTAACGATGTATTTCCCACAGACCAAGACATCATTAAAAATAAAGATTTACTGAGCTCAACAGGACTGTCAAATCAAAAAGCTCAAACGATTCTATCTATTGCTGATGGCTATTTACAGAAATTCATTCCTAGTAAAAAAAAAATAAGGCTACTTAATGACCAAGAGATCATTGAACAATACACCCAAATTAAAGGGGTCGGTGTATGGACTGTGCAAATGATGCTTATTTTTAATCAGGGTCGCCCAGATATTATGCCAACTTCAGATTTAGCAATTCGTAAAAAATATTCTCTACTTACACAAAGGGAATGTCTAATCACTCCAACTCAATTGATGAAAGAAACCGAATATCTAAGTCCTTATCGAACTATTGCAGCCTGGTATTTATGGCAAATGAAATAAATTTTATTTCTTCGCTTTTTTCTTTACCGAATCAAACTGAGTGTGACATGAGCTACCTCTTTTATAAGAACACATGACTGTTAAAAGATCAATAATAAGTTGAAAAATTACTACATATGCTAAGACCTGAACAATGTAGCTGCCCCAATTGATTGAAACAATATCCGTTACAGGTTGACTCATTGAGTTTGCTCCAAGACACATAAAAAATACTCTTGTATTTTCATACAAAGTGGCTCCATCCTGGACTACTGAAGTCACTGCAGGAACATAAGTTAAGGGGAAGAGTAAAAATATCCAAAAAAATACACGAACAAATGCACAACTCATGTTAACAACTCCTTTTTAATTAGTAAATGAAAAATCTCTAACAAAATGACAAGAATAACCATTGGGGTTCTTTTTTATGTAGTCCTGATGATCCAGTTGTGCAGCATAGAATGTATGAAAAGGGGTAACTTCAGTCACCACTGGGTCTGGCCAATGACTACTTTTATTGACTTTGTTAATGACTTCATTAGCGATCTGCTTCTGTTCATCATTGAGATAAAAAATAGCAGAACGGTATTGAGTCCCAATATCATTACCTTGTTGGTTTTTAGTTGTTGGATTATGCATCCGGAAGAATTCAAACAGTAATTGCTCTAACGATATAACTTTCTCGTCGTAAGAGATATAAATTGTTTCAGCATGGCCAGTTGATCCTGTTTTAACATCATCATAAGTCGCATTCTCCAATGAACCCCCTGAAAATCCGACCTCGGTATTAAGCACCCCAGGAAGATCTTGCAGTAAATATTCTAATCCCCAGTAGCAACCACCAGCTAAATAAATTTCTTTTTTTTGCATTGAAAAAACCGTAAACGATTGAGTAATCAGCAGGAGTCCTGCCAATAAAAATTTCATAAAAATTAATTACGCACAATCACCAAAAGCTTCAAGATATCTTGTCTGGCATTCTTTATCTTCGCTTAAGCACTTTTCAATATCTTCAGGCATTGATTTTTCTTTGGGTAATTTTTTATCTTTGGATAAGGTTTTCATTACCTCGAATCCACTAGTGTGATAGCTAGGCATCTTCTTTCTCCTTGTGAGATCAAATTGTTATACATTAGCTTGTGGCTAAATCTATACGATTAAGGATATCAAAATTAGTTCAGGAAGGGCAAGATAAAATTAATTCATTAACATACAAGTTCCCTCTCGCATTCGAGATGAAAATTGTTTGTCTTGTTGTTCGAATTCGGAATAATCTTTCAACAACAAGTTATATCGATTCAGATATGTTTTTTGGTAGTGAGCAACAGTTTTTGAATCTACATCTTGTATGTACTTCTCACATACCAATTCTTCTTCGCCTAACTTACATTCTGCCAGACTGTAGTTGACATGGTTTGTTTTTAACCCCACCTGGTCATCATAAACCCACAACTCTTTTTGGTTATCAGACGCCTGCTCTGCCCACTCACTGCTGGTGGTAAGTTTTAAATCACATTCAATATTAATTGTTTTTGCGTGAGTCAAAGAAAAACAAAAAATTAGCAAAAATAAAACACATGACTTTATAGAAGTCATAAAAAAATCCTTTTGTTATTTTTATAGGAAAAAGGTAATTACCAGCCTAATTCACAAATCAAATTTTCATCACCAAGCAGTTTTTCGCAACGTTCTGGGTAAATATAAAAATAACCAACGATTAAAAGCAGAATGATAATAATGTAAGTAACTTTTTTCATAATTCCTCCGTATTTAATTTAAGAGAACCATTAGTTACATAATTGTGATAATAAATCTAATGAAAAGTTACATTTATTTTTTATCTTTATTTTTTTCTTGTAGCTTCTGTTTAGTTAATTTTTGCTTTTTTTCTTTTTCTTTTAGTTTTGCAAGCTCTTGCAACACTGTAAATCCGCTTTCAAAGAAATTTGCCATGAGATTTCCTTTTATTATTTGCTTAATCGTTCAAAGTCATTATTATAAATAATATAAAAGTCATAAATACATAAAAATAATGAATGAATTAATTATTAAAAGTTTTTTAATTAATACCTACTCACTGATTTGTATACTTCCTGAAGAGATTAAAAAAATTTCATCATCTTCAAATAAATTTTCAGACAGTACCTTGTTTCATAAAACTATGGAGGACATTAAAGATTTTTCTCCACTATTTACCAAAGAAGCACTTGATACAAGTTTAAATAATGTAAAAAATCTAAATAACAATGAATGTCAGATTTATTTGAGTGCTTTAGAAGACAAATTTAAGAATATTACGAAAGCATCTGAAATTATTTCTAAAGAAGATACATCCTTTATCAATCGAGTAGAGATGGAAAAAGAAGATTTATTGAATAAATTTGAATAAAAAAAAGCTCATGAATTTATGAGCTTTTTTGCTGGATATGAATCAATTATTCATGGCTATTTCAAAATCTTCGGGTTCTTTCACTGGTAAATTATCTAATGCAATCTTGGCATCTGTGTTGCCCTGATCGGCAGATCGCTGATAATACTCTTTAGCTGTATCTAAATCGACAGAAGTACCCAATCCTTTTTCATTCATCAGTCCTAAATGATAATCTGCTTGAGGTAAGTTGTAATTAGAAGCCATTTGATAATATTGGTAGGCTTCCATATAGTCTGTTGCTTTTCCCATTCCATAAAAGTGAATATGCCCAATATTTAAGAATGCTTCAGGTTGATTGGTTTTTGCAGCTTTTAGGTAATGCTGTAAAGCTTTTTGATAATTTGGATAGACGCCATGCCCATAATGCTCCATCAGCCCTAAATTAAATTCTGCTTCAACTTGACCTTGTTTTGCTGCTTTTGTATACCAGTGATGGGCTTTAAGGTAATCTTTTTGGCGATCGTTATAGTGGTACTCGCGTGCCAAATTAAGTTGTGCTTCAGCCAAACCCTGCTCTGCGGCTCGCTGATAATATTGTATAGCTCCATCATAGTCATAATATTCTCCGATTCCTGTCATCATTAGCTGTGCTGCATTGAATTGAGCTTCTTTTAAATCTTGATTAGCAGCTTCTTTAAACCACAGTAACGCTTGATCTAAATTTTTATCCACGCCTAAGCCATACCGAAACATCTGCCCCAACTGAAATTGAGCTTCCGCCATGCCTTCCACTTCTACTTCACAATTGTTTTTTGCAACAACTTGATTGGATGCAGCTTGTTTGAAATATTGAAATGCTTGCTGTTGGTTGGATGCAGTCCCAATGCCATAGCGGTGCATCAAACCGAGGTTAAATTGAGCCTCTGGATTATTGGCTACGATGGACTCATAATACTCAATAGCTTTTTGATAATCTTTATTAGTTGACAAGCCATAGCGATACACTAACCCTAATTTTGCTGTCGAATCTTGATTGCCACGAAGGTGGGCTCGTTGATATAGGTCTAACGCTCTAGCTAAATCTTTATTTAAAATTGATCCTTCAAAATAATGATTGGCAAATAAATGTTGAGCATTGCTAATGACACTATTGGTCATTTGTGAGTAGAACCCATTAAATTGACCATTGGTAAAATTAGTTTGCCAAAAGGTTTTTTCTTTACATGGATTTTTTTCTTGGACTTTAACTTCTGGTGCTTGGATCTCATTAGCTGCGACTGCATTCGAGATCAAGAATACATTAGCAAGCACCGCAGCAATTGTTTTAATTTTCATTTTCTAACCCTTAATTGATTAACTACATTAGATAGATGTAGTAACGATTAAAGGTCAGGAATTATTTCTTTTTACTTTTTTGATTAATTAAATATTCATAGTTCACGCGACCATAATCATTCCCTAAAGCCGCAGCACGCTTATAGAACTCAATGGCTTTGTCATGATCTTCTTCCCCATCAAAACCCATGTGGTAAATCAAGCCGATATTAAATAAGAGGTTGGGGTTACTGTGATATTTTTTCAGCAAGATTAAACATCCTTCTAGATCAATTTGATCCGGATCACAGCCGCCAATATTTGTTGGCAGAGGATTGGTCAAATAACGATGGCCAAACATAATGAAAGTACCATTGTTGAACCATTTCTTCCAAAACAATTTGGGACCCTGTCCTTCTAATTCCTCCTGGGTGTGTGTCAGTTCTAATGGAAGCGGTTTGGTGAAATGCACATATTCTTTGGTGGCATAGACCCCTGAGGCACCAAGTATAAATGCAAGAATCCAATTCTTATATGCAAATGTTCTCTTTTGCTTTGGTATAAGATAACGATCTTGTAGAACTTTACCTATTCTTTTCTCAAAGACTTGTTGACGTTTCTCCATCAAATACTCTTCAAGGTTATCTTCTTTAATCATAATATTTCGAAGCATACGAGCGATCACGCGCCATTTAGGATCCATGCCAGGTACTTTTTTACCTTGCAAAATACTCATAAAGTTATCTTGTATTTGTTGTTCACTCACGATGTTTTCAAATCCTTACATTCTTCAAAGTATGGAATCAATTTCTTTTTCGATTGAGATAAAAATTCTTTAGTTGCTGCATAAGAGCGGCCTATTCTGATTGAAACATCTTCAATAGAGACGCCATCTTTTTGTAAATTAATGACATAGTGGCGATCTGGCATCTCTTCTTTAAATAATTTAAATTTTTCCTCAATGCAACTTTGCTGATCATCATATTTTTGACCATGACTGACCTTCACGTCTTCATCGCCCGTAAGATTTTCAAGGTCTTCTGATGCAACACTAAACATGACATCATTTTTTCTATTTGATTTGCGAAAGAACTCATTCATATTATTTCTTAGAATCTGCCACAACCATGATTCAAATTTACCATCCTCTTTAAGGGTGTCGATCTTTTCAAATACCTTAATAAAAGTCTCTTGAATCACATCATCGGCATCTTCATCATTTAATTTATTACTCAACAAAAATCTGAAGGCTTTTTTATAAAAAAAGTTATTTAGAGACTTATAGGCAACATTTAGCTTTGCTTTGTCTTGTAATTGCTCTAGCACTTCCCCTGCAAGCATTCTTCCTCCAGTTTTGCTTTTATATAAATGTGATGCAGCAATACTCAATAGGTCAGGATTTTTTATTCAATTAATGAATGAAATTTTTTTCCTGACTTTTTTAAACTCACTCATCTATCAATTAAGGAGGCTAAATTCTCTCTTCACTACCTCCAGCACCATGGTTATCTGGTGTTTAATATGATAACCGCTTACTTCCCTGAAACACCGCCTGACTAGCCGGCGGTTCAAATAGGCTAGTCAATAATCTTAATAACATTTTAACTATGTTTTAATTTAAATAAAATTTTTATTGTTTTAATTTAATAAAGTAGAAATAAAAAAAGCTTACATGAACTGTAAGCCTTGTTTTTATTGGTGGGCCCAC
>JAYQUI010000061.1:0-7457 GCA_038147655.1 Nitrosomonadales bacterium | reverse complement strand
TTCAGTTGCTGTTGGTTGTGTCCACATAGTATTTCTCCTTGTTTATGTTATAAAAAAATCAACATAAACCAGTTCATTGAAGATGCAGCAAGCTGCAAAGGTTCAACTTGAGATTTACAATAAAATAATATATCGAATGTTAAAAAGTGGAATGAAGAACTACATGAAGATTAGCTAAGGAAAATCATTATGACCTGGAGAAAGCTCCAGGTCATAACTGATTAATTACTTCGCTTCACCTGATTCAAATCCGTCTTCGCCAGGCAGTTTAATTGGAGAATCTTCATCACCAGTTGGGTTGAAGCCACCGTTACCACCAATTAAAAGAGCATCTGTTGGGTGAAACTCTTTCTCATCAGCAAATACTGCTGAAAATACTGCTAGAAAACCTACTAATGTTAAAACTTTTAAATATTTCATTACTTATCTCTCCAAAATAATTTTAAGTACTTAAAATATATATGAAAACCTTACATCTCGTTTTCCTACATCACTTATACTTTACAAAACCTATGGATTTTGTCAAATATTTAATTCTTCTATTAAGTTCTTGGCAATAGAATAATTTAAATCGGAGGCCTGTTGAATGAGCTGATATCCTTTATCTTTATCCTCTGGAACAATGTATCCAAAGAAATATAGGCTCCCTAGAATGGTCAGTGCTGCAGGATGTTTGTTTTCGGCAGCTACCTTCAACCATGTGAATGCAGTTAGCTTTGAAACATCGTAACCGTTTGCATACAAGGTCCACAAAAGAAACTGTTTATTTGGGTCATTATTTGCCTCCGCTTTAATCTCTTTAGCCGTTTTTTCAGTATCTTCAATGATTACCAGGTCATGACTACTTGTAAACTCATTACGATCTGCTGCCTCCTTACAGGAAATATTGCCAAGCAAATAAGTGTGTTTAAATAGTTTATTTTTTTCTTCACCATCAATTTCTTGAGCATACTTACACATTGATACAGGGTCCCCATCCAAAGCCGTTTTCCTTAGGTCATTTGCAGAGATAATTGAAATATGTGTTATGTATATTAGGAAAAATAAGATAATTTTCATAAAAGGAACCATCTCTTGTTAAATAAATCTATATGAGTAAAATAAAGTTAAATGCTTGTAACTCTAGGTATAAAAAAATGAAAAAAATTCAATTTTTAAATAAATTCTTACAACTTTGGCTAATATCGCTCGTGTCAGTATTCAATGTGTTTGCTGACGCAAATCCTGATATATGGCCTTACCTCAAAGCCCAAGCCTTTAAGGACCGAGGTATTGAAGAAAATCAAAGTTTCTTAAAAATTGATGGGCCTAAGAGAGCCTCAAGTGGTGCGCAAGTCCCTGTCACAATCAGTGTCAGCCAAAATGAGAACAAAATTGAAAAAATTTATATGTACATTGATGCGAACCCTGGACAGCATGCTGCCACCTATTTTTTAACTGAACATTCACAGGTGGTAAATATAAGCACTCGCATCAGAATGGAAACAGATTCTTTTGTCCGTGTCATAGCAGAAAATGATCAAGGTGAATTATTTATGGATGTAGTACCGATTCGTGCATCAGGCGGATGTAGCGGATACATGGATGTTCATGACCCAGAATTAACGAAAGATTTAGGTAAAATCATATTAAAAGCAGAGAATGATTTTGTCACCTCTCGCATCAAGCACCCAAATTTTACAGGTTTACAAAAAGATCTAGACTCTGGTGGGTTCATCCCCGAATGGATTGTTAAAACTATCGAATTTAATCAAAATGGTGAAAAAATTCTTGCTGTTGAAAACCAAATATCAATCAGCCAAGATCCATTTCTTAAGTTTAGTGTACCGAATAAATTAGATGGTGATATTGAAATTGTTGCCATCGACACCAAAGAGAATAGGTTCACATCTCAAATCAAAACCAATTAAAAAACCGGCCGTTGCCGGTTTTTTTAGGTCATTTTTTTTAAAATTAATTATTTATTCAATAAGCTATACTTTTTTACAGAACAGTAAGCATTTTTTTGATCTTCAGACTTTTGAATCATATCGCGAATTTGTGCTTTTTTTGCTAGATCATAAATTTCAGATTGCGCCTTACAAGCTAAATCATAGTTATTGTTATCTATAGCTGTATTTACTAAATCCTGAAAGCGCAGCATTTTACCAAGCTCTTCATTGGTAATAGCAAATGTCATGGAAGAAAAGGTAACTAAACCTAATAAAAATATTTTTTTCATTATAAATGAAACTCCTTTTGAGAATTAAACGTTAAGCCCTTCTTGTGGAAGGAAAAATTTGACTCATGCACTATGCAAAGTTCAATAATTTTTTTGGATTATTTAACCAATTCAGATCATCATCGGTTTGAGGCTGCCAATATGTTTTTTTCATGTTTCTCCTTTTGAGATTGTTGTTTATAAGCTTTCTTGTGGAAAGCATCGTCACTATACAGTGTTTTGATGAAATTATTGTGACAATTTTTCAATTTTCAAGTGGGCTCTTCAAAAAATTGCAATAATTAATAAAATAATATAATATAAATTTATATATTATAAATTTATAAATTATTATGACTAATTGCAAAATTCAAAATGTAGACGCTATAAGAGATTCAGCAGGTCAAGCTTGTTCGATGCTTAAAATTTTAGCTAATGAGGACAGGTTGATGTTGCTTTGTCAGCTAACCCAAGGTGAAAAAAACGTAGGAGAACTTGAAACAGCCACTAATATTCAGCAACCCACCCTATCACAGCAGCTAACTATTCTGAGAAAAGATAACATCGTAAATATCCGTAAAGATGGAAAATTTAATTACTACTCCATAGCTTCTGACGAAGTCATCCAAGTGATGCAGACTTTAGGAAGCCTCTATGGATGCAACAAATAAATAAGGGTTAATTATCATGCAAATTACTAAAATAAATGATCTATATAGCGCAACTGGTCAAATTAATTTAGATGACCTAGATCAGATCAGTGAGAATGGATTTAAAACAATCATCTGCTTCAGACCCCATGATGAAGATAAAGAAAATCAGCCAAAACAAGACACACTCAAAAAAGAAGCAAAAAAACGAGGGATTAGTTTTGTGTCCTTACCTGTTATTCCCGGACAAGTCACTGATGAAAATATAAATCAATTTAGCAAAGAGTTTAGTCAGAATGAACAACCTATATTAGGCTATTGTAGAAGTGGTGGTCGAGCTAAAAGTATTTATCAGGCCTATGCACAACATCAAAAGAATCAATCTCAAATCGATGTGACCAGCGCATGTAATTGGAGTGATGTCTTTGATGTTGTCGTTGTCGGTGGAGGTGCTTCCGGTGTCGCTATCACTGCAAGCTTATTAAAAAGACGTAAAGCCCTTCGAATAGCAGTCATTGATCCGAAAGATGAACACTACTATCAGCCTGCTTGGACACTTGTGGGTGGTGGTTCTTATGATGCTCAAAAAACAGTAAAGAGTCTAAAAAAAATATTACATAAAAAAGCCACTTTAATAAAAGATGCAGTAAAAACATTTAATCCTGACTCAAATAGCCTCACATTGGAAAATGGTGATCAAATCTCATATCATCAACTGGTGGTGTGTCCAGGTTTACGGCTTGCTTGGGAAAAAATTGAAGGGCTTGAAGAAACACTTGGAAAAAATAATGTTTCTTCAAATTATGACTTTCATCACTCACAATATACGTGGGAATGTGTCAAAAATTTAAAAAAAGGGGTGGCAATTTTTACACAGCCACCTATGCCAATCAAGTGCGCTGGAGCCCCACAAAAAGCAATGTATTTGTCTGCCAACCACTGGGAAAAACAAAATGCATTGTCCGACATCAATGTTGAGTTTTTTAATGCCGGGCCTGTGCTATTTGGAGTTGCCGACTTTGTCCCCCCGCTGATGGAATATGTAAAAAGATATAACGCGAATTTGAATTTTAATCATAAATTAACCAAAATTGATGGCAACATAAAAACAGCCTGGTTTGAGTTTAAAGATCAAGATGACAAAATAAAAATTAAACAAGTAAAATTTGATTTCATTCACGTCGTACCCCCTCAAGAAGCACCTGAATTTATCAGAAATTCAAAATTATGTGATGATGCTGGCTGGCTTGATGTCGATCAACTAACCCTTCAACATAAAAAATATCCCAATATTTTTGGGTTAGGTGATGTTATTAACTCTCCCAACGCTAAAACAGCAGCTGCCGCAAGAAAACAAGTGTTTGTTGTTGCAGAAAATCTTATTGCTGCAAAAGAATTAAGAGGCCTTGATGTTAAATACGATGGTTATGGCGCTTGTCCACTAACAGTTGAAAAAGGTAAGGTTGTATTAGCTGAATTTGGCTTTGGTGGGAAATTATTACCTACCTTCCCTCTCCATCCCCCAGTTGCAAGAAGATCCTCATGGTTTATGAAACAATTTCTTATGCCATGGTTATATTGGAACTTAATGCTAAAAGGTATTGAATGGCTTGCAAAACCATCTAAAAGATAAGCCATGTTAATTCTAATTGGATTAATCGTCGGTGGCATTTTAGGTATCTTTGGTGCCGGGGGGACAATCTTTGCCGTTCCATTTTTAATTTTTGGTCTTAACATGGATCCAAAAGAGGCTATCCCGATTTCTATGTTTGCTGTTGCTGTGTCCGCTATATATGGTTCAGTTGATAGTTTATTAAAAAAGAAGGTTAGGTATCGTGCTGCGATATTAATTGCTCTATTTGCAATGATAATCTCACCTCTTGGAATATCTCTAGGTCAGCTACTCCCTAAGGATCCACTTATGATTTTATTTTCAATCATTCTATTTTGGGTCGGTTATAAAGCTCTAATTAAAAATAAAGATATCAATTCAAGAACATCAATAAATGATATTGAAGAATCGTTCCCTTGTGAAATTAATCAAGAGACGAATAGAATTCGCTGGAATAACAAATGTGCTCGTTCGTTAAGTATTGCTGGAGGACTCACCGGTTTTTTATCAGGACTTTTGGGGGTTGGTGGTGGATTTATTATTGTGCCGGCTTTAAAAAAATTTTCCAATATCTCTCTTGATAACATCATCCCAACATCAACAGCGGTGATTGCTATTATTGCAACATATAATTCTTCCATATTTATTTATAAAGGACTCCTTAATATTCACGATGGAGTCCTTTTTTGCATAGGAACAACAATGGGGGTATTTTTAGCAAAAAAAATTACAATTGAAATAAAAAGTTTAGACAAAGCTTTTTCTTATTTCTTAATTCTTATTTCACTACTATTAGTCATGAAGACTATATTTTTCTAATTTTGGAGTAAAAAATGAATGATGTAATTCAGCAATTTGACCCAGTATCTTTTACATACACTTACATCTTGATTGATCACGAAACCAATGAGGCGGTGATTATCGATCCGGTAGACTCAAAGTTAAATCATTTAATTAACTTTATCACTGAAAAAGATTTAAAAATTCGTTACGTCATGGAAACACATGCTCATGCTGATCACATCACGTCGGCGGGAAATCTTTGTAAGGTGACTGGTGCTACTGCTGCTACACCAACTCACTGTAATATCACCAATGCTGAAATACAACTTAATGATGGCGATGAGTTAAACTTTGGTAAACAACAAAAAATTATTGCTCTACACACACCAGGACATACAGCAGGCTCGATGTCTTTCATATGGAATGATAATGTATTCACTGGAGATACCTTGCTGATTAACGGGTGTGGAAGAACTGACTTTCAGAGTGGATCAAATCAGCAACTTTATAAAAGCATTACAGAAAGATTATTTACCTTGCCAGATCATACAAAAGTTTTTCCAGGGCATGATTATCATGGAAATAAACAATCAACCATCGGTGATGAAAAAAAATCAAACCCAAGATTGGCCGGTAAATCCTTAGAAGATTTTATAAATATTATGGATAACTTAAATCTGCCTAAACCCAAGCTGATTGATGAAGCTGTCCCTGCCAACTTAACGCTTGGCTTGGTGAGTCATGCCGCAGAATAATTAATGAGACTTCATTTAATTAAAAACAAGAACCAACCATGGCGTAAGTTTCTCTTGCTTATTGCTTTATTCGCCTTATATTTTCTGTACCTAATCTACGAATACGGTATTCAAGATGGTGGGTTAGTAACCCTTCTTACATGGAGTTTTTTTGTTCTTTGTACTCCAGTTGCAGATGCAGGCTTTTTGCTGGATTTTCCGATTAGACTTTTGTATAAAATAAAAATGATCTATACAGAGATTATTGTTTGGATTCTAGCAATCAGTTTCAGTACATATGGAATTGTTTATAAGCCCCAAATTTTTGAAGTGAACTATCTTATGAAAATATTTAAGGGAATCCTAATTAACCCGTCGCCTTACTGGTTGATTATTATTTTATGCGGCATAGGAACTTTTTTATCTATTTTTCTTGGCGATCAAATTTATGATGTATTGGAAAATAAAAAAATTAAATTTAACCATCAATTTTTAATCAAGCTCATTAGTTTATTTATCTTGATTTTGAGTATTGTCTTTCTTTACTATCAACTTTTAAAAGAATTAGGTATTTCATTTTAAAAAGATTCATACTCTTGAAGAAAACGCCACTTCCCTATCGGCAAATTAGATAGTCTTACCTTCCCAATCCTTACCCTTTTAAGGCCAACAACTTTCAAACCAACCAATTCACACATTCTTCTGATTTGTCTTTTTTTTCCTTCTTTTAGAACAAATTTGAGTTGATCCTCATTTATCCAAGAAACAATCGCTTTTTTCAATGGTTTGTTATCTAAAGATAAGCCATGGTTTAATAACCTTAATCCGTTTGGAATCAAATTGCCATTAACCCTCACAAGATATTCTTTTTCTATTTCACTGTCTTCCTGGATGATTTTTTTTGCAATAACGCCATCCTCAGTCAGAACTAAAAGCCCTGTCGAGTCAATATCAAGCCTTCCAGCTGGAGCCAACTTAAAAGAAAGTTTATCTAATTTTTCATCTCCAAAAAAATTTTCTTTTAAAATTAAAGAGAGTGAGGATTTATATTTTCCATCATCATCTGCATGAGAAACAAAACCAATGGGTTTATTTAATAAAATGGTTTTTTTACTTTTTTGAAGCCTATGTCCCTCTCCCCTTAATTCAATTTTTTGTTCTGGATGAGCCTTTGCACCAAGTTCTGTAATCTTAATACCATCCACATAAACAAAGCCCAATTCAATAAAATAATCAGCCTCTCTACGGGAGCATATGCCTTGGTTTGATAATAATTTTGATATACGTACTAAAGTCATAAATTGCTATTTAAATTAATAAGGAGTAATGTAAATTCATGAGAGTTGATTTTAACGTTACTTAGGCTCGTTTCATAAATATAATACATGAAGTTGTAGTTAAAACGGTAACGGTGAGATTGCTAAAAAAATAGCGAGCCTAATGTGCCTGCAATTACAAAAATGTAATGCAAGATGGAA
>JAYQUI010000060.1:0-7477 GCA_038147655.1 Nitrosomonadales bacterium | reverse complement strand
GATAAGATCAGTGATGAAAGATTTAAGATTATGGAACGTAAACTTTTTTACGGAATCATGACACCTGGTGCGATCCTCACAATCTTTTTTGGCTTATTATTAATCATAAATTACGACTATCAAGGTGTGTGGTTAACCTATAAATTAATTTTGGTCGCACTGCTGGTCATCTATCATTTCTATTGCTGGAAATATTTAAATTTATTCAAAAATAATATGAATAATCATAGTCATATTTTTTATCGAATATTCAATGAGATTCCAGTGATAATGCTCATTGCAATTGTTTTTTTAGTTATTTATAAACCTTAACGGAGTTCTGAATGAGTATTTTAGTTTGTGGTTCAATGGCCTATGATTCAATTATGGTATTTAGAGATTACTTTAAAAACCATATCATGCCAGATCAAATTCATAAACTCAGTGTGGCTTTTTACACCCCTGAGATGGAAAAAAATTATGGTGGTACAGCAGGCAATATTGGACATAACCTCCATCTACTTAAAACTGATTTTTTCATCATGAGTACCATTGGCACAGATTTTGATACCTACAGTGATTGGCTACAAAAAAGAAAAATAAATACAAAATATATAAAAAAACTTAGTGATCAATTTACAGCTCAGGCGTTTATTACCACTGACTTAGATGACAATCAAATCACTGCATTTCATCCTGGTGCAATGACTCAAAGTGAAGTGAATTCTTTATCTGACATAAGTGAAAATATTGAAATTGTCCTTATTTCACCAGACGGCAAGGAAGGAATGATTAAACATGCCAATGAAGCTTATGACAAGAAAATACCCTTTATTTTTGATCCTGGCCAGGGTCTGCCAATGTTCAACGAACAGGAATTAAAAGATTTTATTGAGAAAGCCACCTACATTACAGTTAATGATTATGAGGCTGAATTATTGAGCAAAAACTCTCATATGTCCTTAGATGAAATACAAAAAAAGGTTGATGCTCTCATTATTACCAAAGGTTCAAGTGGTTCAATAATTATGACCTCGTCAGATAAAATACAAATACCCGCGTTTAGTGTTGAAAACCCGGTTGATCCCACAGGATGTGGCGATGCGTATCGGGCTGGAATTGCTTATGGAATAGTGAACAATTGGAATTGGGAGAAGAGTGGCAAGTTGGCATCTGCCCTTGCCTCATTAAAAGTCAACTACAAGGGTGGGCAAAACCATAATCCGAGTATTGATGAGATTCAGAGCCTAGCTGGTTTTAATATTAATTAACTAAATCTTTTGGGTTGGCCGCTACTTTAAAAGTTTTTTGGCTCTCTAAACAAAAAGCAGTTAATTTCTGACCCCAAACACACCCGCTGTCTATTGATATTCCATAGGAATGTTTGTGTACCCCTATCGCTGACCAGTGGCCAGTAATGATGTATTTAGAGTTATCTATTCTTTCAAAATCAAACCAAGGTCGATAAGGCCCTCTATCAATTTTTTTTGGTATTTTTCCCTTAAAGTCGTAATTTAAACTTAAGTCTAAATTTAAGGCTCTCATTCTGGTCATGATATTAATCGTCATCCTTCTTCTCAAGGATTTTTTTAAATCATCGCTCCAATATCCCGGTTGATTACCATACATTTTACTTAAAAAATTAGCCGGGTCCTTATTCAGGTCCAAGTGAACCTTGTCTGCCAATTTTATAGATTTATTGATAGACCAATCAGGATGAATTCCAGCATGCGCCACAAGAAAATCATCTCTCAATATTGCTAAAGGTTTTTTAATAAGCCATTCAATAAAATGATCTACCTGTTTTAAATTTAAAAGTTTTTTTAAAGTATCAGTTTTTTGATGTTTTTTTTGATCAAAATAAATAGCGATTAAGTGGAGGTCATGATTTCCTAAGACCGTTTGAATGTTTGATTGATTGGCTAAGCACCACTGGGAAAATAAATGTGAATTTTGACCACGGTTAACTAAATCACCAACGAAGATGAGCTCATCTCTGTCGGATTTAAATTTTATCTTTTGAAGAAGGTCTAGAAAAGAAAAATGGCAGCCTTGCACATCACCGATTGCATATACTGCCATATAAATGGATTGTTAGATCTATAAATTAAAAGTTTGCACCAGCTGCATTAGCCATATCGATAACAGCTGCAGCGACTTCCTCATCGCTCAATTTAGCGTTTCCGCCCCTAGCTGGCATTGTACGAATGCCATTGATGGCATGGCTTACAAGTGTGTCTTTACCTTGTGCTATTCTTGGAGCCCATTGTTCTTCACTACCAATTTTTGGTGCTCCCATTAAACCACCCTCATGACACATCGCGCAGTTAGCTGCTATGATTTGTTTTGCATCAATCACTTTATCTGTAGAGCCTTCTGATTCGTCGTCAACTTCTACTTGCGCAACAGGTTCTGTTGTTGACGCATCCACTACTTTCTCAGCAGCAGGCTCATTTGAAGAATAATCTTTAGTCAGAAGGACAATTAAAATAACAGCAGCCACAAAGCTACCAATCACCACTGCAGTTGTCTCAATCACACTTCTTAATTCACTATTTTTACTCATAACAATCCTTTGTATCTAAAACTATATAAATTTAAATTTAAAATAATGGTCAATCAGAAAAACTAAGAAAATTAGCCCTAAATACCATATTGAATATCGAAATATTTTCATGCTTAGTTTATCAGAATATTCACGATATAGCATCACCGTATAGAACAAGAAATAAGCATTCAGTAAGGTGGCAAAGATGATATATATTAATCCTGCCATTCCGACACTGAATGGCATCATGGTCACGATAACTAAAATGATTGTATATAAAACGATTTGCAGTCTCGTATACTTTTCACCGTGAGTCACAGGTAGCATCGGCATCCCAACCTTCTCATATTCTTTTCTTCGATACAGTGCCAGAGCCCAAAAGTGTGGCGGAGTCCAACAAAATATAATTAAGAAAAGGATTAATGATTCAGGAGTCACTTGATTAGTAACTGCAGCCCATCCAAGAACTGGTGGCATTGCACCAGATGCGCCACCAATCACTATATTCATTGGCGTTGCTGGTTTTAGAAAAACGGTATAAATTACCGCATAGGCAAAGAATGTTAATAAAGTGAGCCATGCGGTTAATGGATTGACAAAGACATAAAGGAGGTATAACCCTAACCCGCCAAGCAAGCTTGAAAAGATTATGGTCTCCCTCTGAGAAACTTGACCCAGCGGAAGTGGTCTTCCTCTCGTTCTGGCCATCATGGCATCAATCTTTTCTTCGATTAAGCAATTAAATGCAGCAGCAGCCCCTGATACAAAAGCAATACCGATAGATGCAAAAAATAAAACATCCACCGGAACCATTCCAGGTGTTGCTAAAAACATACCAATGATAGCTGTGAAAACAATCAGGGCACACACCCGAGGTTTGGTTAAGGCATAAAAGCTCTTTAGGGCTTCGAGGCTTAATAATGGTCTCATATTTGTTGTGCTTAGTTTTGCCATGGTTTTGTAATTCTTGAATTAATACCAACTAAAATCACTACTAATAATGCTGCGCCTAAATTGTGAAGAGTAGCAAGAACTATTGGCAAATGAAGTAAAAGATTGGCAATACCTATAATAAATTGCAAACTGATGACAAGGATTAATACATTTCTCCACATATTAAAACCTTGATTCACTTTTAGGATATACGCAACGAATAGTAAGTATCCTAAAAGTACAATGGCTCCTACTCGATGAACCCATTGAATAGCATGAAGCGCCTCTAGTGACAAGGGCTCTCCTAATGATGTTACTCCAAGCTCTCGAAAAATAGTAAAGGCATTAGAAAAATCCATCTCTGGGATTAAGGAGCCATGGCATGTTGGATAGTCTGTACATGCCAGCGCAGCATAATTGGTGCTGGTCCATCCACCTAAAGCAATTTGAATAAATAATAAGACTAGGGAAAATCTGATGATCTTTCTTTCAAAGCGATTAGAAACAAAATTTTCTCTATGCGTTCCATAATTACGATGCATCAGGAAAGTTAAGATGCCAAGGACCGTCATACCTCCAAGTAAATGTGACGAGACAACCGCAGGCTTTAAGAGTAAGGTCACTGTCCACATTCCAAGTGCGGCCTGAAAAATTACTAATCCAAGTAAAAAAAATGGCCATTTAAGTGAGTGAGTAATTTGGTCTCTGAGTCTGATTGACATAAAAGCGATCACTAAAATCATGACACCTAGGATTCCAGCAATGTAACGATGGATCATCTCTATCCATGCTTTTTCAGGTTCAACTGGGCTGTCAGGATATACCGCCTGTGCCATTTCAATCTGATCAATACTCTCTGGCACACTCAAGGTACCATAACAGCCAGGCCAATCTGGACAGCCAAGACCTGAGTCAGTCAGTCGAGTGTACGCCCCAAAGGACACCACAATTAGTGCGAGTAGAGTTGCAAAAAGAGTCAGTCTTTTATAAAAATTCATTTCTTTGTGATTGAACCGATTATTGATAAAATTCGAACGTTTGATTATAACAAAGTCTCAGTATTGATATGCAAGAAAATAAGAAAAATTTTATATACTTATTGACTCTAATAGCGCTCATCGTGCTTCTTTTTTTTCTCATTCGACCAGAGAAAATTTCTTCAATGGAGTTTAATATTCTTGATGATGAAAAATTAAGCAGTGATGATATTGATAAAATTTTAATCCTTAATTTTTGGGCTACCGATTGTCCAACCTGCATCAAAGAAATGCCTGATTTAGCCAAAATCCATCAAGAGTTTAAAGATGATATTGAGCTCATTGCAGTCGCCATGCCTTACGACCTTCCCAGCCGGGTGGTTAACTTTAAAAACAAAAACGAATTACCATTTAAGGTAGCCATTGACCCTGAAAGTAAAATTTTAGGAGAATTTGAACAGGTTAAATTAACACCAACAACGATTATTTCTGACAAAAATAAAGTTATCAAACAGACCATCATCGGTGAGATAAATTATGAGGACTTGAAAGAAACTATTTTAAAATTAAGATGAGTTTTTGATCAGCCTCTCAACATCTTTAATGATCCCCTTTGGATTCATACTTCTGTCATAGCGCATCATAATGAACCCATACGGATCGATCAAATAGATATCGTTGGCATCAAAATTTTCTATCTCTTTAAATTTATTCATTAATCGACCGTACTCCTCTGGATCTTTAACTACCTTTTGACCCTTATACTCTTCTTCATAACCGAGTACTTCATCACTATCTGTTAATACCAATCGCCCCACTTTATCTAAATTTTTTCCAAGGGCTAACCTTGTTTGTCTTAATGTATACAATAGCTTTTCACAATCTATATCACAGCCACTTAAAACAAAACCAGTTAAAGTCCATTTGCCAAGTAATTTTTGCTTGGTATCATCACCAATAGCTATTGCCTCAATTGCCCCAACTTCGATGACAGGATGAATCAATGAGCCGTTTTGCACGCCGATATCATTTTTTTTAAAGTCTGTATAAAACAAGAGATACCATGAACCGATGAAAGGTGCAGAAAACAATGCAACGATGACAACTAGCGCAATTCTTGCTTTAGCTACTTTTGAAATCATTTATTTTTTTTCCTTAATGTAATAAATATAATCAGCAGGGTCAGTGCAAACGCAAACCACTGAAATGCATATCCATAATTTTTTTCTGAATTTGATACTGGCAATATTAGATGTCTTTTAAGGTTTTCATCAATTGGTGGCTCCAGCGTTAAAACGAATGGATATATCTCATACTGAATATTCAATGCATCTTTTATTTCATCAACATCTATTCTTTGTATGCGAATTGAAGAATCATTGATATTTTCAATGTTCTCAGTATTTAAAATAATGCCATGAGATGGAACCTTGGTAAGAATTCCGCTGATAACAGTGTCTTCAGCTTTCTTTACATCCGGTAATTCATTACGATCTTCTATAAGATCATGCCAACCCCGGTTAACTAATATGACTTTATTTTCTAGAGTTAAAAAAGGTGAATAAATCACATATCCTGCTTCGCGCTTGTAGGTTTGATTGTCTAAGTAAAGATTGGGTGATGTAAATTCACCCTCGATTGAAAACTTACCCCATAAATTTTCTTCATTAATATCAGTTTCATCAAATACCTCCAGGGAGGATTGGCGTTCCAGGTATTTTTGATTTATTTCATTTTTTTGATCTGCTCGATCTAGCTGCCAAAATCCCAGTCGGAGAAGAATTAAAAAGGTGACGACAAACAATATGTCCAACAATAAACTTTTATTTTTTACTTTCAATGTCCTGGATGTTCCTATAATATGAGTTGATGGATATTCAAGCTATTTATAAATCAATCGTAATTATTCTTTTAATTGTCGTTATTTTATCACTAACAAGCGGCTTACATTTCTTAATGAAGGATGTCGATCAGAGTAAAAAGATGGTGACCTCTTTAACTATTCGAGTCACGTTATCTATTATTTTATTTCTCATGATCATCATCGGTTTTAAGCTTGGGCTAATTCAGCCAAATCACATATAATACAAAAAAAAAACGTTACCATTAGGTAACGTTTTTTAATCCAATAAATACTTATATCCAATAAACGAATATAAATAAACCAAGCCAGACCACGTCCACAAAGTGCCAGTACCAGGCAACAGCTTCGAAGGCAAAATGATCTTTTTTGCTGAAGTGCCCTTTAATGGTTCTTAATAAAATAACTGAAAGCATAATGGCACCCATGGTCACATGGAAACCGTGGAAACCAGTTAGCATGAAAAATGTTGAGCCATAGATACCTGAACTTAACTTAAGGTTCAGATCGGTATATGCGTGCGCATATTCTTCAGCTTGGAAATAAACAAAAATAAAACCAAGAAGAACCGTTGCTGCTAACCAAAGGTTTAAGCTAGTTCTTTTTTTGTTTTTAAGTGCCCAGTGAGCAAAAGTCACTGTAACACCACTGGTTAAAAGTATTAAAGTGTTAATGGCTGGTACACCAAAAGCAGGTATTACATCCTTAGGTTGATCGTAGTTTGTAGGATCAGGTGTTACGCTCAATGGCCATGCAGCTTCAAAGGCAGACCATAAGAATTCATGAGTTGCAGTGCCTGAACCTAGGCCGCCTAACCACGGAATAGAAAACATTCTCGCATAATATAGAGCACCAAAGAATGCTGCAAAGAACATCACTTCAGAGAAGATAAACCAGCCCATTCCCATTCTAAAGCTAACATCAACTTGTTCGTTGTATTTGCCTGTACGACTTTCACCAATCACTTCATTGAACCAACCGACAAACATGTATGCAACTAGAGCAATGCCGATGTAGAGAACCGAGTTGGCGTTGGAATTTCCATTCATCAATAATGCACCGCCAATAAAAAGCACAAATAGTGCAAAGCTTCCAAAAATTGGCCATTTGCTGCCTTCAGGAATGTAATAAATATCTTTAGCTGCCATAATAAATCCTATTCAAGTTTATGAATTATCG
>JAYQUI010000059.1:1340-7554 GCA_038147655.1 Nitrosomonadales bacterium | reverse complement strand
CAGCTCAAGATGCAGCTCCGGCTGAAGCACCAGCTCAAGATGCAGCTCCGGCTGAAGATAATAAAGATGCTTAATTAAATCTTAAAACAAAATGAAAAGCCCCTACTTGGGGCTTTTTTTATGCCATAATAAATTTCAATTATGAATGAAACATCTAAAGATCTCCCTTTAATTGTTGATCAATTTATAAATAGTTTATGGTTAGAGGATGGCTTGTCAAAAAATACATTAGATAGCTATCGTTATGATTTAAAGCAACTAGCCATCTGGTATTCTAATCGCGATATTGCTCAAATCACAAAAGGTGAAATCCAAGAATATTTGGCATATCGTTTTCCATTGTCAAAATCACGGAGTATTGCACGTTTATTGGCTTGTTTACGAAGATTTTATAGATATTTAGTAAGAGAAAATATTATTCATGAGGATCCTACATTAATGATTGAGGCTCCAAAACCTTCAAAAGCACTCCCAAAAAGTTTAAATGAAAATGAGGTTGAGGAGCTTCTGAATGCACCTAATATATCTGATAACCAAGGTTTGCGAGATCGAGCCATGTTGGAATTATTGTATGCATGTGGCTTAAGAGTTACTGAATTAATTACGATTATGGTCACGGAAGTTTCTTTAAATGATGGGGTGATCAGAATAACGGGCAAAGGCGACAAAACTAGACTTGTGCCGATGGGCGAGGAGGCTTCTCACTGGATTGAGCAATACCTTAAATCTTCACGAGATAATCTTTTAAATCAGAAAAAATCAAAGTACCTCTTTGTAACTGCAAGAGGAGGTGCTATGACTCGTCAAGCTTTTTGGTACTTAATTAAAAGGTATGCAGTTGCATCAGGGATAAAGCACGCAATTTCCCCACACGTCTTGAGACATGCCTTTGCCACACATTTATTGAATCACGGGGCAGATTTAAGGGTTGTACAAATGTTGTTAGGCCATAGTGATATATCGACTACACAAATATACACTCATGTGGCACGCGAAAGATTGAAAGATCTACATCAAAAACATCATCCCAGAGGCTAGACCGATCGGTTAAGAATGATGCCAACAAAATCAGCATCAGGAATTATTTTTTTCTTTGATATTTTTAAAGTGAGAGATTGGGCTGGGTAGTTTTGAAGGATTTTAGATGCTATTTTTTCTCCAAAACTTTCAAGTAAGATATCCTTATTTTCTGCAGCAAGTGATTTAATTAATTCAATTACAGAGCTATAGTCAATAGTGTCTTCTAAATTATCCGAATTGAATACATCATTTTTTTTAAGAATAATATTCAAATCAATAAACAAATTTTGTGGAATAGCTCTTTCCCAGTCTGGCACTCCAATAATAATCGGAACAACAAGATTGGATATGAAAATTTGATTATTCATCTGAATAGCAATCCCTTATAATTTAAATATGATTAATTTTATTGTCATTATTTTAGCTTATTTTATTGGATCCATTTCGTTTGGAATTTTATTAAGTAAAGTTTTTAAAATCCAAGATCCACGAAGTTTTGGCTCAAAAAATCCAGGAGCGACCAATGTGATGAGGTCGGGAAAAAAATTAGCTGCACTATTAACACTTTTGGGTGACATGCTCAAAGGGACAATTGTTGTTTTGATCGCAAAATTTTATTTAAATCTTAATTTTGATCAAGTGCTGCTTATTGCAGCCGCAGTATTTTTAGGACATCTGTTTCCTGTCTACCATCAATTTAAAGGTGGTAAAGGGGTTGCTACCGCTTTGGGAGTCTTGCTAGCAATTGATATTCATATTGCAATTTTAGTGTTAATTATTTGGTTAGTTATTTTTCTGGTGAGTCGTATTTCCTCTTTGTCAGCCATCACTGCAGCATTATGTTTACCTTTAATCACTTTTATCATGCATGTTAATCAGAGTTTTTTATGGCTCAGTCTCTTTTTAAGTGTCTTATTAATTTACCGCCACAAAGAAAATATCAAAAATCTAATTGAAAAAAAAGAATCGAATTTTAAACAGGAAGATTAAATTTCTGTAAGTTTCCATTTAGGTTTTACAGAAAATTCATAATTCTTATTCTGTGACAATTGATGCCTAAAAAATCCAGCAATAGCAATCATGGCTCCATTGTCAGTACAAAATTCCAGACTAGGAAAAAATAATTGAAAACTATGTTCTTGAGCAAGTAATTTTAACTTATCTCGCAATTGTTTATTAGCTCCCACTCCCCCAGAAACAACTAGGCAACTCAAATTTATTTCTTTAAGCGCTTTTAAACATTTCGTGGTGAGGACATCGGTGATGGACTCTTGGAATGTATAGGCAATATTCGCTTTTTTTATATCATCCAATGGCTGTTCTTTTTTGACCAGATTAAGGACTGCTGTTTTTAATCCACTAAAACTAAAATTGAGATCATCACTACTAATTAATGGTTTTGGTAGTGAATAAAAAGCAGATCCAGAAGAGGCTAGTTTTGATAATGCTGCTCCACCGGGGTATCCAAGGCCAAGGAGTTGAGCACTTTTATCAAAGGCTTCTCCTGCTGCGTCATCAAGTGTATCTCCAATAATTTCATAATGACCAAGCTCTTTCACATGGATAAGTTGTGAATGTCCTCCTGAGACAAGCAATGCTAAAAAAGGAAATTCAGGTTGATCATTTTCTAAAAAAGGAGATAAGAGATGTCCTTCAAGGTGATGAACAGGGATTGTTGGAATGTCTAAGCTCATAGCTAAACTTTCTGCAACACTGGCACCTACTAAAAGTGCTCCTGAAAGCCCGGGACCCTTGGTATAGGCGATAGCATCAAGATCGGTTACATCTTTATTAGTTTTTTTGAATAATTCATCTAACAAAGGGAGTATGAAGCGAATATGATCGCGTGATGCTAGCTCTGGGACCACTCCACCATATAAACGATGCAAATCAACTTGGGAGTTTAAAACATGTCCAATTAGGCCAGATTCTGAGTCATAAAGGGCCAAACCAGTTTCATCACAAGAAGATTCAATACCTAAGATTAACATTTTGACAATTTTTGTTGAAAAAAAATGATATTAGCATTAAAATAGCGGACCTAAAACGAACTATTAATAAAATAATTATTTATGACAACAATTAAAGTTAAAGAGAACGAACCATTTGACGTTGCATTAAGAAGATTCAAGCGTCTTGTTGAAAAAACAGGTCTTATGAATGATCTTCGTGCTAAAGAATTTTACGAAAAACCTACATGGGAGCGTAAAAGAAAAGCAGCGGCTGCGGTAAAAAGACAATATAGACGTCTTCGCAACCAAATGTTACCTCCAAAAATGTATTAATCCCTCCGAGATGTCGATCCGACAAACAATCTCAGATGATATGAAAACCTTCATGCGAGCCAAAGACACGGCTCGTCTTGGAGCTATTCGCCTTCTTCAGGCCTCTATCAAACAAAAAGAAGTTGATGAGAGGATTGAATTAAATGATGATCAAATTCTTTCTGTCATCCAAAAAATGCTTAAACAAAGAAAAGATTCAATCGAGGCTTATCAACAAGCGAATAGACAAGATTTGATTGATCAAGAACAACTAGAGATTGAAGTACTAACCAAATATATGCCAGAACCTTTATCTGACGAAGAGATAAATCAATATATTGAAGAAGCAGTTGCCTCAACCGGAGCATCAGATATGAAGGATATGGGGAAAGTTGTGGGCGTTCTCAAATCAAAAGTAGCAGGCCGTGCCGACATGGCTGAAGTATCAAAACAAGTTAGACAAAAACTCTCATAAATCACTTATAAAAATTGAAATATTTTCAGTTATCATTATGTGATGATCCCGGAGTCCTTTATTCAAGAAATCTTAAATCGAATTGACGTTGTCGATGTTGTTGATCAAAGAGTAAAACTAAAAAAAGCTGGAGCAAACTATGTTGCATGTTGCCCCTTTCATCAAGAAAAATCCCCCTCTTTCACAGTTAGCCCCTCCAAGCAGTTTTATCATTGCTTTGGATGTGGCGCCCATGGATCAGCCATTAGTTTTTTGATGGAGTATGACGGATTAACATTTATTGAATCTGTTCAATCAATTGCAAATCAGCTTGGATTAGCCGTGCCAAATGATCAATCTAATGCAAAGAAAGATAAAGTAGATGATTTTAAGTTAGAAGAAATTCTAAAGAGAGCTAATCAACATTTTAAAAAAAATCTGCGCTCTTCAGAATTAGCAATTAATTATTTAAAAAAAAGAGGATTAACTGGAGCTGTTGCCCGTGAATTTCAACTTGGATATGCGAGTGATGATTGGCAAGGATTGAAAAATGAATTTGAAAACTATGAAGAGCCAAAATTACAAACCGCTGGATTAGTTCAAAAAAACGATTCTGGGAAAATATATGATCGATTTAGAAATAGAATTATCTTTCCAATTATCAATGCTAAAGGCAATATTATTGGATTTGGAGGCAGGGTAATAAATAAGGAAGATCAACCAAAATATTACAATTCACCCGAAACTCCATTATTCAAAAAAAGTTACGAAGTATATGGCCTCCCTCAAGCTAAAAAAGGCATTCGAGAAGATAACAATATTTTAATTGTAGAAGGATACATGGATGTCATATCCTTATATCAACATGGCATTCAAAATGTAGTTGCAACTTTAGGTACTGCAACAACTATTTATCATTTAAAAAAATTAATTCGCTACTCAAAAAAAATTACTTTTTGTTTTGACGGAGACCATGCTGGTAAAGAGGCTGCTTGGAAAGCACTAAATACTGCTGTTGAAATTTTAGAAGATGAATATGAATTTTATTTCTTATTTTTACCCGAAGGTGAAGATCCAGATACATTTATTAAAACAAACTCAATTCAAGATTTCAAAAAATACATCGATCAAGCAACGCCGTTAACTGAATTTATTGTTAAAAAATTAACTGAAAAGAATGATCTAACTAGCCAGGAAAATAAGATTAAATTTATAAATAATTTTGAGCCAATTTATAAAAAAATAAATTCTAATAAATATAAGATATTTCTAATTAAAAGAATTGCAGACTTAATTCACTTTTCACAGAGGGAAATTGAAAAGATGATGAGTATTGAGCCCGCTGAAAATTATTCTGCTTCACAACAGATCAAATATACACCATCGCCTAGGAATTCATTAACAGCCAAGCGCAAATATATTCTTATATTAGTCATGAAACCAGAATTATTTAATAGTGATGATGAAATATTTTTTCAGAGTAATTTAGTTGAGGATGAGCTTTTTAAACAAATTAAAAAGTTATTGGAAGAGAATGGTTCAAACATCAGAAATACTGCCAGCTTATTACATTCATTAGTAAATAAAGTTGATGAAAATATATTGAGTGAATTACAAAAACAGATGATGGACTATTCTGAAAATATTGATTTGCTTGAAGAGTTTAAGGGTATTCAAAATTCTTTTAGTCATCAATTAAATAAGACTCAACAATCTCAGCAATTTGCAGCACTTAAAAATAAAAAATTAAGTGAATTAAATGATGAGGAAAAAGAATTTCTGAAAAATTATAAGAAATAATTACATTCAAAAATCGAGCCAAGTTATACCAAATATATTGATGAAAAAGACCGAATTTGTTATTATGTCGGGTCGTTCTGTTAATTAATTTAAGGCATTCATGCATGGGAAGACCAAGAAAAAATCCTGAAGAAAAAGTTACTCCTAAAAGAACAAGAAAACCTCGTGTCAAAAAACTAAAAGATTTATATCTGGATGAGGCTTCCAGTCCAAAAGAAGCTGAAAATAGAAGAAACCAGTTAAAAGCGTTAATTATTTTAGGTAAAGAGCGCGGTTACCTTACTCATGCTGAAATTAATGACCACCTCCCTGATGAGATATCTGAAACAGATCAAGTAGATGAAATTATTTCTATTATTCACGACATGGGAATTCGAACCTATGACGAAGCTCCAGATGCTGAGAATTTATTAATGGATGATGCACCAGCTCCTGTCACTGACGAAGAAGCTGCGGAAGAAGCTGAACAAGCATTAGCAACTGTGGATTCAGAGTTTGGTAGAACAACTGATCCTGTGCGTATGTATATGCGTGAAATGGGTAAGGTTGGCTTGCTTGATAAAAAAGAAGAAATTGAGATTGCTAAAAGAATTGAAGAAGGCTTAAAGCATATGGTTCAAGCCATTTCAGCTTGCCCAGGTATTATTGATGACCTCATGCAAATGGGCGACAAGGT
>JAYQUI010000059.1:0-1240 GCA_038147655.1 Nitrosomonadales bacterium | reverse complement strand
CGTGAGAAAAATAAATGGATTGATGATCCAGAATATAAGAAACATCAGGATGTTATTCAAAAAGAATTACTCAATTTTAGATTTTCAGCAAAGCTGGTTGAAGTCTTGTGTGACAAAGTTAGACAATTTATTGTTCAGATACGCGGACATGAGCGCACCATCATGGATTTTTGTGTAAATCAAGCCAAGATGCCACGAACTCAATTCATTAAATCATTCCCTGGAAATGAAACCAGCAATAAATGGTTAAAAGATGAAATGAAAGGTGACAAACCTTACATTGATAATTTAGAAAAACTAAAACATTCGATTTTAGATCAACAGGCTCAATTAAAAGAATTAGAAGATTTCTCTGGGATTCCAATCAAAAATTTTAAAGAGATAAACCGCCAAATGACCAGGGGTGAATCTCGGGCAAGACGGGCTAAAAGAGAAATGATTGAAGCTAACCTACGTTTGGTGATTTCCATAGCAAAGAAATATACCAACCGTGGTTTGCAATTCTTGGATCTCATTCAAGAGGGAAACATTGGTTTGATGAAGGCAGTCGATAAATTTGAGTATCGAAGAGGTTACAAGTTTTCAACTTACGCTACATGGTGGATTCGTCAGGCTATAACTCGTTCTATTGCTGATCAGGCAAGAACCATTCGTATTCCAGTTCACATGATTGAGACGATCAATAAGATGAATCGAATTTCAAGACAGATTTTACAAGCAACAGGCCAAGAACCAGAGCCAGCAGTCTTAGCTGAGAAAATGGAAATGCCTGAAGATAAAATTAGAAAAATTTTAAAAATTTCTAAGGAGCCAATTTCAATGGAGACTCCAATCGGTGATGATGAGGATTCTCACTTAGGCGACTTTATTGAAGATCTTGGTACATTGACACCAGATGATGCTGCAGTTTATTCAAGTCTTCGAAGTGTAACTAATGAAATTCTTGAAGGGCTTACTCCAAGGGAAGCTAAAGTATTGAGAATGAGGTTTGGTATTGAAATGAATACTGACCATACGTTAGAAGAGGTTGGAAAGCAGTTTGATGTTACACGAGAAAGAATTCGTCAGATTGAAGCTAAAGCTTTAAGAAAGCTTAGACATCCAACAAGATCTGATCGATTAAAAAGCTTCCTAGAAGGAAAAGATTAATTTAGATAGGGCCTATAGCTCAGTTGGTTAGAGCAGAGGACTCATAATCCTTTGGTCCCTGGTTCGAGTCCAGGTGGGCCCACCAATAAAA
>JAYQUI010000058.1:0-7895 GCA_038147655.1 Nitrosomonadales bacterium | reverse complement strand
TGAGGCTCTAAGTAATGCTTTAATCTGTGTGATAAAAACATCAGGCTCTGCTAAACAAAATCTTATAGCTCTAAGACCTAAGGCAGGATTCTGATTTGTATTAGGCATATGCTCAATAACTTTATCACCACCTGAATCTAGTGTTCTAATCGTGATTATTTTATTAGGTAACGCTTTTGTTAAGTTTCTATAAATTGTGAATTGCTCATTTTCATCGAGCATACGATGTTTATCCATAAAAATAAATTCAGTTCTAAATAATCCAACACCCTTTGTATTATTTTCCATTACAGGTTCAATATTATTAGTATCTTCAATATTTACATATAAATTTACAGACACTTTATCAATGGTTTTTGATGTGAGTTTTTGTAGATTAAGTAATTTTTTACTTTCTAATTCATATAAGTTTTGTTTTAACTTATATTCATTTATAACTTCATCGGTTGGATCAATAATTACGCAGCCATGATCTCCATCAACAATTAAATTATCACCATTTGATATCAAGTTTTTAGCGTTTTGTGTTCCAACAACTGAAGGTATGTTGATACTTTTAGCCAGAATAGCAGTATGAGATGTGGTTCCTCCAATATCTGTAACAAACGCAATATTGTTGCTATTTTTAAATTTAAGAGCATCTGCAGGAGAAATATCATGTGCAACGATAATTCTATTTTTATCATTAGATAATTGTCTAGATTCATGACCGATTAAATATTTAATCAATGTTTCACAGACTTGATAAATATCATTTTTTCTTTCACGTATGTAATTATTCTCAATTGAATTAAATTTATTAATGATTTCTTCCATTTGAACTTTTAATGCCCATTCAGCATTTTGCTTAGATTTTTTTATGAGTTCTAATGGGTTTTTTGAAATTTTTGGGTCATTAATTATAGCTAATTGAACATCTATGAATGATCCATATTCACCCATTTTATTTTTTTTTAGCTCTTTTTTTAAACCTAATAACTCACTCTTAAGTTGCTTAATAGCTTGGTTAAAACGTTTAATTTCATTTGTAATATTTTTCTCAGCAATAGTATATGGTTCGACTTCATTTAATGCGTGAGCCAAGATATAAGCTTTTCCAATTGCTACGCCTGAGCTAACAGGGATGCCTGAGACAATTAACAATTATTTCCCCTCACCAAATAAATTATTAATTAATTTTTCTATAGACTCTAATGCTTTTTTCTCATCGACGCCGCTTATTTTGATGGTAAAAGAATCATGAATTCCAATTGATAGGAGAAGAATATCCATCATATTTTTACAATCAATGATTTGATCATTAAAGATAATTTCAATTTTCGATTTAAACTTAGCAGCTTCAGTTGATAATTTGTTTGAAGCTCTTGCGTGAAGGCCTAGTTCATTCTTGATAGTAAGATTTTTTTTAATCATAAAAAATTAATGATAGATTTGTTTCCACATTTAATAATTTCATCCACCATGATTTGTACGTCATTTGTATTAAATGTAACGGCTTTCATCAACATTGGCAAATTCAATCCTGATATGGCATAAACATTCTCTTGCGATGTATGTTTTTTGACGATATTGCTAGAAGAGGCGCCATATAGGTCTGTAAGAATTATTATCTCGCAATCTTTATTTTTATTAACGTATATATCAAGCTCTTTTCTTGTTACATCAATATTTGAAGAATTTAAAGAAATAATATCAATTATGTTGTTACATTTTTTTTGTAAATTATTCTCAACACACTCAACAAGTGATTGACCAAGATTGCCATGAGTAATTAATAAAAATCTAAACATCTAATTCTCGATGAAAAGTGGATACATGCAGATCATTATTATTATTTTTAATAATATTTGCAATTTCCTCTGTTATAAAGACTGATCTATGTCTTCCACCTGTGCATCCAAATCCAATTGCAAGATATTTTCTTCCTTGGAGCCCATATTTTTTTATTCGAGGTTTCAAAAAAGATGAAATATCTTGAATGATTTCTTTGGTTTCCTCGAATTCTAGTAAGTATTTTTTAAGAGGCTTATCTAATCCTGTAAGATTTTTAAGATCATCTTTATAAAATGGGTTTGGTAATTCTCTTACATCAAAAATAAAATCAATATCTAATGGAATTGCTTTTTTATAAGCGAAAGATGATAGGTGAATATGAAAACTTAATTTTGAATCAATAAGATCATTTATTTTTACATTAAGTGAAGTTAAGTTTAGATTGCTGGTATCAATATGAATAAAATCGTCCTCTATCATACTTAAAATTTCTTGATCTTTAACTATCGCTTCTCTTAAGCTTGTCTTATTTTTACTAAGCGGATGCTTTCTTCTTGATTCATTAAATCGTTTGATAATTTGTTCAATACTTGCTGTTAAAAAAATTAACTTAAATGAAATTTTTAAAAGTTTTAATTTTTCTAATATTTCTGGAAGCATTTCAATATTAAGAGATCGACTATCAATACTTATTGCAATTGATTTGATTTGGTTATTTTCTAGATCTTGAATCGCATTGGGTAAAAGTTTGGCAGGCAGGTTATCAATACAATAATAGTTATTATCTTCAAAAGTTCTTAGAGCATTCGTTTTACCTGCACCAGACAATCCTGTAATGATATATAAATTCAAAATTTATTGGTTGTGTTTTCTAACAACCCCCTCAGACTGGTGGTGATTTTTTGCCTTTTCTTTAATTTTAATAACTTGCCTATCTATTTTGTGAATCAAATCATCTAAAACTTTATACATGTCTGATCCAGATGCGTCGCTGAAAATTTCGTTATGCATCAGATGTAATTTACATTCAGCAATGTGATTATGATTTTCTGTTTTTAAAATAAACTTAACATCAGTTATATTTTCAAAATGCCGAGTTATTTTATTAAATTTTTCATGAATTAGTGATTCAAGAGCTTCAGTAATTTCAATGTTTTGGCCTGTGATTGTGATATCCATTTATTTAAGCACCTTTCTTTCGTTTTGAGGCAGATAATATCCCCAGCAGTTCACGATATTTGGCAACTGTTCTCCTACTGATTGTAATATGTTCTTTGCCAAGTGTTAAGAGAATTTGAGAATCAGACAATGGTTTAGCTTTATCCTCATTTCTAATAATAGCTTTAATTTTATCTAATATGGTTTTGTTCGAAGTATTGTTTACCTCATTTATGAAAAAATATTTTAATTCAAAAATACCATGAGGCGTTTCAACAAATTTATTATTTACAATTCTACTAACCGTTGATTCATGAATCTCCAGTTCATTCGCAATTGTTTTAATATTTAAAGGAGACTTTAAAATATTTTCATTTAAAAAATCTTTATGGTGAGAGAAGATAGAATTAACAACCCTGATAATATTAATTTTTCTATAATTTAAATTCTTTATGAACCACTTTGCTTGATTGTATAAATCTTTATCTTTAATCTCATCTTTTTTTAAATTAAATAATTTAAGAGAGTCATAATTATTTTTTAGTGAAATATTAAATTTATTTCCATTATTTTTTATTATGATATCTGGGGTTATAAATTGAGATGTATCAGATGAGAGATAAGCAAGCCCAGGTTTTGGATTGAGGGACACAATAAACTCATTGCATTTAATAATGTGATCATGTTGAAGATTTAGGTTTTTCGCAATTTTTTTGAAATTTTTATTAGCCAAGTCTACTAAATTATTTTCAATAATTTTTTTTGAGTCTAATACAATTTGATTTTGAATAAATTGATCAAGTTGAAAGATCAAACATTCTTGTATATTTCTGGCACCAATACCTGGAGATGAAATAGTATTTAACTTCAAAATAAGACTCTTAATTTTTTTATTAGCTGTGTCAGAATCAAGAGCTAATTCTGTTATGAAGAAATCATAATCTTCTTTCAAATAACCATTGTCATCAATATAGTCAATAATTAATCTTGCTAATACTTCATCCTCATAATCAAGCCCTAAATCGAATAAATTATTTAATAAATAATCCTTAAGGCTGAAACCATAAATATTATTATCTGCAATATTTTCTTCATTATTTTCTTCATTATTTTTAATAACACTAGCGGAATAATTAATATTAATTTTTTCATAATCATCTAGCAGTAAGTATGGGTTCTTGGATAAAAAGTCATTAATTAATAATTCAATTTCAATTTCATTAGATTTTAGTAAATTAACTGATTGTTCAATATTTGGTGATAATTTAAGTGAATTTTTGAGTGTTAAATGAGCGCTTAATGCCATAGTTTACAGAGAGAAATCTTGGCCTAAATAAATATTTTTTACACTTTCATTTTTTACAATTTCATTGGGCGTACCAGAAGTAAATATCTTACCCTGGTTAACAATGTAAGCTCTATTGCAAATGCCAAGCGTTTCACGAACACTGTGGTCAGTAATGAGTATCCCAATTCCTCGTGATGATAAAAATTTAATTATTTTTTGTATATCTAAGACTGCAATTGGATCAATACCAGCAAATGGTTCATCAAGTAGAATAAATTTTGGGTTAGTTGCAAGACACCTTGCTATTTCAACTCTTCTTCTTTCTCCACCTGACAGGGAAATAGCGGAATTTTTTCTTATATGTTCAATTCCAAGCTCAATAAGAAGCAGATCAAGTTTATTTTTTATATCAACTTTATTTAATTTTCTTAATTCTAAAATGGATATGATATTTTCTTCAACATTCATTTTTCTAAAAATTGATGGTTCTTGAGGAAGGTAAGCAAGACCAAGTTGTGAGCGAACATGAATTGGTTTTTTTGTTATGTCTGTATTATCAACTAATATTGATCCATGTTCAGGTTGAATTAAACCCACAATCATATAGAAGGATGTGGTCTTTCCTGCGCCATTAGGGCCTAATAAACCAATAATTTCCCCACTAGATATTTCTAGAGAAATATCTTTAACAACATCTTTGTTTTTGTAGCTTTTCTTTATATTTTGTATTCTTAAAGTCGTCATTTTATTTCTTATCAGGACGAATAATAGCTCGTGTTCTTCCCTTTTTTAATTCTTCTCCATCTTTTGTTTTAGTATTTCCTGACATTGCCTGAGCAAACTCTGAGCTTGCATCGTACATTATGTAGTCACCGATAACTAAATCATTTCCTTTTTTTACACGTGCTTTGCTATACAAATGTATCTTATCCATATTGCCATCATATTCGATCCTTAAAGCTTGCCCTTCTATGTAATCATCACTTCCTTCCATTTTTTGTTTAAAGGTTGTAGGCTTTCCTTCTGAGGTGGAGTGTTGAAAACCTTGTTTGTCTTCTCTGATAATCAATTTATCACCTCGAATAATTAATGTCCCTTGCTGCAAAATGACATCTCCAGAATAGGTGCTAATATTTTTTGAGTCATCAATTATCAATTCATCTGAATCAATAATAATTGGCTGATCTTTGTCAGCTTTTTCAGCAAAAGAGACGAAAGATATAAATAATATTATGTAAATAAATTTATTTATCATAATGAACTTTCACAGATTCATATATTTTTATGATTCCTGTTTTTTTATTATAGTTAAAACCTACTCCGTCAATTTCTATATTTGGCTCCTGAATAATTTTAATTTTTTGATCCGAAGATAAAATTTCTTTATCAGGTAAGATTGTGATTTCATTAGATAATAATTTCATTACTTTTTTTGATTTGGTTTCATACCTTATCATTTGTGCATCATCAATCATTTTTATTTTTTCACCGTTTTCATAAATAACGCCTTTGTTACTTATCAAATCTAAAATTTTTTTCTTTTCTTCAAATTTTTTAAATACTGGTTTCTTTAAAATAGATTCATCACTGTAAGAAAAATAATTCATCTGTATAGCTTCTAGAGAAAAATTTAAGTTTCCTTGATCATCAGTCTGTTTGGAGATAAAATTTTTTAAAAAATAATCAGGGTTATTAGATAATTTTTTTTCATTTATTTTTAATTCTTTTTTGACTTCATTATTTAACCAAATCGAAATAATTGAAATTATTGCAAGAAAAGTTATTGTAAAAAAAATGGAATATTTACTCATTAATTAAATAACTTTATTTATTAATAAATCTTGGAAATTAATTACACCTGCAAGATCGTCATTGTTATTAATAACAACTAAACTAGATATTTTATTTTTTTCCATTAACTCTGCTGCAGATGTCGCTAAATTATCTTCATTAATAAAAAATGGATTTTTACTCATCCATTTAGAAATATCATCTGAAATAGATGCTTTATTCAAAATAGATCTTCTAAGATCGCCGTCAGTAAATATACCAAAATATTTGAATTTTTCAGCAACAATAGCATATCCAACTTTTTTTTCAGTGATTAATTCAATTGTCTTTTTGAGGCTATCATGAGGACTCACAACTGGAATTTCATAAATATCTCTCATAATTTCCTTAATTTTTATAAATTTATTTTTTCCGAGTGCACCACCAGGATGTGATCTTAAAAAATCTTCAGCTGTAAAACCTTTTAATTGAAATAATGAAACGGCAATTGCATCTCCAATGGCTAACATTAAAGCTGAACTTGCTGTAGGAGCTAAACCTAAAGGGCATGCTTCAGTAGATACTTTGGATGAAATATGATGATCAGCATATTTAGCAATCTCAGAATTTTCATTACTAGTTATCGCAATTATTGAAGCACCTATTCTTTTTATGTTCGGAATTAAATTATAAATCTCATCACTTTCTCCAGAGTTTGATAGAAAAATAACCATATCATCTTTTGTTATCATCCCTAGATCGCCATGGCTGGCTTCGCCTGGGTGCATAAAAAAAGCAGGAGATCCAGTACTTGATAAAGTAGATGCAATTTTACGTGCAATATGTCCGGATTTTCCCATTCCGCTCAAAATTATTCGACCATTACATTTACTCATATTAATAATTATTTGAGCAAAATTTTCATCAATAAATTTTTGAGCATTATTGATTTCCTCTGATTCTATTTTTAGGACTTTTTTTGCGGAGTCCGTGATAATTTTTTTTATATCATTCATAATAACTTTATTATAGTTAATTAAACCTTAAATATAAATTTATTAAATGTATTCTTCACTTGAACTGATAATTCTTCTTCTATTCTGCTCTGTTGGACTAGTCGCATTATTAAGAAATGCAAAACTACCTCCTATGATTGCATATTTTTTAGTAGGGCTCATTTTGGGCCCCAGCGGAATTTCAGTTTTAACAGATTCTGAATCAAACCGACATTTGGTTGAATTTGGCATCGTTTTCTTAATGTTTACAATCGGCCTAGAATTTAGTTTACCAACATTGAATTCAATGAGGAAAATTCTTTTTGGAGTAGGTTTAACTCAAGTGGGAATTACTCTTTTAATAACTACTCTTTTAGCAATGTTTTTAGGGTTAAGTTTTATTGATGGCTTTGTAGTAGGGGCGGCTGTTACTATGTCCTCAACCGCTATAGTTTCAAAAATTCTTATGGAGAGATTAGACTTAAATACCAGACACGGAAAATTATCGATAGGAATTTTGTTATTCCAAGACTTGGCTGTTATCCCTGTATTAATTTTAATATCAACACTTTCCAATCCAAATTTTGATCTATTTCAATCATTTTCTATTGTTCTAATCAAAGCAACAATACTCTTTGTGATTGTATTCTGGGTCGGCAAACCAATTCTTAATTGGTGGTTTGGAATCATTGCAAGGCAGAAATCAAGTGAACTTTTTGTTTTGAACGTTTTAATGGTCACTCTTATTTTTGCTTATGTAACAGACTTTTTTGGATTGTCTTTTGCATTAGGTGCTTTTGTGGCTGGTATGTTAATTTCAGAGACACATTATAGATTTCAAGTTGAATCAGATATCGCTCCATTTAGAGATATATTGTTGGGATTGTTTTTTATCACTATTGGAATGATGC
>JAYQUI010000057.1:0-7981 GCA_038147655.1 Nitrosomonadales bacterium | reverse complement strand
GTTCAAGCTCATGCCGTTAAAATTAAAAATCCAAGTAGATTTCTTTTGATCAATGTAATCTCCAAGGCCAGGCGTTTCTTTATGGTCTATTATTCTTGACCCAATAATTTCATCATTACTATTGATTGCAGTCAAAATAGTAATATCTCCACTGTATCCATCTGGTGCAATTGATTCAATTAGAACAGCCTGGAGGATATTATTTTTTTTAGCTAAATAGACATTTGTTTCCGTTTTATTTTTTAGTAACTCATTCGGTTTGACAATTATATAAGTATTAATTAGATCATTGTCATAATCTAAACCATCTAAGATCTCATTGAGTAACTTTGTTTTAAATTCAATTTTATTTTGTTCTATTAAAGGATTACTTTTTTCAAAGGTAATGCTCAGGCTGACTGCGAAAATCAAACCTAGAAATGAAATGATACTTATGGTTTTAAGAATAATTTTGTATTCACTCATAGCCAAATACTTTAGGTTGAGTAAACTTTTCAATCAAGGGAACACAGATGTTCATAAAAATTACAGCAAAAGCAATACCATCAGGATAACCTCCATAGTTTCTGATAATTACTGTTATCAGACCTATTAAAATTCCAAAAATAATTTTACCTTTTAAAGTCGTTGGACTTGATACAGGATCAGTGATGATGAAGAATGCAGCAAGAAAAGTTGCTCCATTTAATAAATGAAACGTAGGAGACATATAAGTGTTTTGATCATATAGATGAAGTAAGCCAGAAAATATAAAGATACTAAGGATTAGCGATAAAGGTAAATGCCACGTGATAACTTTTTTATAGACTAAAAATAGACCACCAATAAAATATAATATCGCAATCATTTGATAAGAAGATAATGTTGAAAATGAAATAGGTAAAATATTAACTTCTTTTCCTAAAAATAAAGAGGTTTTGATTTGATCAAGTGGGGTCGCGCTAACAATTGCATCATATGCTTCATTAATATTTGAAATAGAAAAAAATTGTGAAAATTGGATAAAGTTTCTTATTTCAAAACCATCAGATATTGGCCAATTAGTCATGATCTTGGGGAAAGAGATTAATAGGACTGCATAACCAATCATAGCGGGATTGAACGGATTAGATCCTATACCACCGTAGGCATGTTTTGCCACAACAATTGAGAAAAAGATTCCAATCAGTAAAATCCAAATAGGAATATTTGCTGGAACAGATATTATAAGTAACCACGCTGTTACAAAAGCTGAACCATCAAGTATAAAAGGGCGAATGGGGTAATTTCTTAGTTTTAAACAAACGGCCTCTAGAAATAAAGCAAATCCAATACCAATAAATAAATTACCTAATATCTGATAACCAAAAAAACCAATTTGGACGAAGAGTGCTGGCAAAAGACCAAGTATCACTGTAAACATTAACATACGTACAGTTGATCTCTCTTTTATCGCAGGTGAATCAATAATTGCCATTATTTTTCTTTTTCCTCAATACGTTTCATTGCTTCAGCAATAGCTTCTTTTTTTTCTTCAATTAGTTTTTTTTTGTCACCATCGCTTGTTTGAGCTCGTCTTTGGGCGTTGCGTTCAGCACGTTCTTTTTTCTCACGTTCGAGACGATATAATCTAAATTCATTTCTTTCTCTAGCAATATCAGCCACTTCTGAAGATTTGAGTTGATCTCGAATTTCACTTTTTGCAAAACGATAATACTGTACTAAGGGGATATTGCTTGGACAAACATAGGAGCAGCAACCGCACTCGATACAATCAAATAATTTATAATCCTCTGTTAACTTTTCAAATTGCTTTGATTTCGCGTGCCAATATAATTCTTGTGGTTGAAGTTGAGCAGGACATACCTCAACACATTTTGTACATCTTATACAAGGCATTTCAAAAGTATCTTTAGATTTCATTTCATCAGTGATAGCTAATAAACAATTCATCGCCTTAGTCACACTGACGTCAGTATGAGGTAGTTTAAATCCCATCATGGGCCCACCCATAATGATTTCTTGATCTGATTTTCCTTCAGCATCCTTGATCAATTCTTGAATAGGAGTTCCTATTAAGGCTTCATAGTTATTAGGTCGTTTTAGCGCTCCAGTAACCGTAACAATTCTGCTAATTACTGGTTCGCTATGATAAAAAAACCTTCCTATGGATATTAAAGTGGCTACATTAAAAACCTGTATACCAAAATCTACCGGCCTTTTTTCTTTAGAGATTTTTAATCCAAGCATTAAATAAATTAGTCTTTTTTCATCTCCACTTGGATAAACAGTGGGAACTACCTTGATTGATATATTTTTTGACTTACTTAAGGCAGTTTTTAATTTTTCAATGGCTTTGGGTTTGTTATCTTCAATACCAATAATCGTATGAGGTATCTTGAGGATATCCATTGTAATCTGTATCCCTTCGACAAACTCTTTGGTTTTTTCTTGCATCACCATATCATCACATGTGATATATGGCTCACATTCTGCGGCATTTACAATAAGAGTTTTGATCTTGTTAGAATTTAATTTTATGTGTGTTGGAAAGGTTGCTCCACCTAACCCAACAATACCAGAAGACTTCATTGTTTCATATAAAGCCTCTGAAGAAAGGCTAGAAGGATCAATTCTATCTCTTTTGATCCATTCATCTTTACCATCAGTTTCAATAGTGATACAAAGATCAGGCAGTCCTGATGGGTGAGGTATTTTGTTAGATTCAATTGCAACTACCGTACCTGATGAAGAGGAGTGAGTTGCTGCTGAAATATTAGCGATAGGCTCAGCTAAAATTTGACCCTTCAAAACCTTATCTCCAACAGAAACTTTTATATTTGGAACCTTACCAACGTGTTGCCTGACAGGAATAATCAGTTTTTTTGGTATTGGCAATCTTTTGATTGGATTGATTGTGGACATCATCTTATGCCCATTAGGCTTGATACCTCCAAAAAACTTAAAAATCTTATCAGTAAGTTCCATAAATTAATTCTGTTGTTTAATAGAGTGTATTGGATATTTCCACTTCCAATTATCAGTAGTTTCAGGTATTTCAACCATGTCAATACAGTCAACAGGGCATGGCGGTAGACATAATTCACAACCTGTACATTCTTTTTCAACAATTGTATGCATTTGTTTAGCTGCCCCAATGATTGCATCAACAGGGCAAGCTTGGATGCATAAAGTACAACCTATGCAGGTTGACTCATCAATAATTGCTATTGATTTCGGTTTAGTTTCTCCGTGTTCTGCATTGAGAGGTTTATATTCTACCCCCAATAAATCGGCTAACTTATGCACTCCATCATCACCACCTGGTGGACATTGATTGATATCTGCTTCACCATTAGCAATGGCCGTGGCGTATGGCTTACATCCAGGGTAACCACATTGCCCACATTGAGTTTGTGGAAGTATTTTATCAATTTTATCTATTATGGGATCACCATCAGTTCTTAATTTAATTGATGCATAACCTAAGATCAGACCAATTAATGCTGTAATTGAGAGAATGATCAGAATCGCTGCAATCATAATCTATCGAGTCCTATAAAACCCATGAAAGATAGGCTCATTAAGCCTGCAGTAAGCATAGCAATGGCACTACCTTTCATTGCATTTGGTGTATTAGCACCTTCAAATTTTTCTCGCAATGAGGCAAATAAAATAAGTACAAAAGAAAAACCTAGAGCTCCGCCAAGTCCAAAAATTGCAGCTTCTAATAAATTATGACTCAATTGTGCATTTAACAAGGGAATTCCCAGAACAGCACAATTTGTTGTTATTAAAGGAAGAAAAATTCCTAGAACTCTATATAAATAAGGATAGTTCTTTTCCATTACCATTTCAGTAAATTGGACCACTGCAGCAATGACGACAATAAATGAAATCGTTCTTAAGTACTCTAAATTGTAAGGAACAAGTAGAAAATAATTAATTAACCAGCTGGTTACGGAGCCAATGGTTAAAACAAAGGCTGTTGCAGCTGACATACTTATAGATGTATCTAGTTTTTTTGAGACTCCCATGAATGGACAAAGTCCCAAAATTTTCGTCAAGACAATATTGTTTACAAAGACAACGCTAATGATGATTAGGAAATATTCTGTCATTTATTTAATTATATTATTTAATTTTAAAAAGCTATCGTAAATATATCTCAAAATTAATATAATTAAAAAGAATATAAATTAATTTAATTATAACTTTTGAATATATTAATTTTTATTTTGATCATTCCTTAAATCAAGTAAAATGTTACTAATTACTTAAGTTATCAATTTACGACATGTTAAAAGGCAGTTTTGTTGCAATAGTTACACCAATGTTTGAAGATGGTTCAATTGATTATGACTCATTGAGAAAATTAATTGATTTTCATTGCGAAAATAACTCTGACGGAATTGTTATCGTTGGCACTTCTGGGGAGTCCCCAACTATTACATTTGATGAACATACTAATCTAATTAGAGAGACTATTGAATATACATCAAAAAGATTACCTGTTATTGCCGGAACAGGAGCGAATTCAACTGAAGAGGCAATTTTTTTAACAAAATCAGCAAAAGAGTTAGGCGCTGATGCTGCTCTAATTGTTGCGCCTTATTACAATAAGCCTCCCCAAGAAGGTTTGTATCGTCATTTTAAAAAAATTAACGATGAGGTAGATATCCCTCAAATTTTATATAATGTTCCAAGCAGAACTTGCTCTGATCTTCAAAATGAAACAGTTATTGAGTTATCAAAATTAAATAACATTATTGGTATAAAAGATGCTACAGGAGATTTAAATCGAATTAAACATTTAAGAACTTCTGCACCAAAAGATTTTTTACTATTTAGTGGAGATGATGCAACATCATATGAATTTCTTCAGCTGGGTGGAGATGGTGTAATTTCAGTAACAGCAAATATTAAACCTCAAGAGATGAGCGAAATGTGCCAATTGATTTTAAATGGTTTTTCTGACGAAGCAAGAAAAATTAATAATAAATTAGATGAGTTACATAGAATATTATTTGTTGAGTCAAATCCTATTCCAGTAAAATATTTGCTAAATAAGATGGGACTGATTAACCATGGTATTAGATTGCCTCTTATTACTCTTAATTCCAAATATCATGAGCTTTTTAAAAAATATGTTTAAGATTTTTTATTTTTTATCTATATTAACTTTAGCTTCCTGTTCAAGTATGGAAGAAATACCTATTATTGATAAATTAACTGAACCAGATTATGTAAGTTCAAAAAAGTCAAAAAAACTTGAATTACCCCCTGAACTTGATGAGCTTAGCTCGAATAATACATATCGCATAGATGGTGATCCTACATCATTAAAAAGCTTTCTTGATAAAGATAAAAATAAGATCGATATATCAGAAATAACTAATAAAAAAGAAAAAATTAAAGTTATTAAATCTGGAAATATGAGGTGGCTTGTTGTTCCAGCCAAACAAGAAGTTGTATGGCCAATAGTTGAAAACTTTTGGGAGGATATGGGTTTTGATGTTTCTTCATCTAAAAGCAAAGGAATAATTGAAACAAGATGGGTTACAGAATCTGATTTAAATAAAGATAAGAGCGCTCTTGGTAAATTTGATGCTTGGCTTGATGCTCTTGCAAATACTTCATCACGAAGGAAATTTAGAACTCGGATTGAAAATGGAATTGACGATGAAACAACTGAAATTTATTTATCTCAAAGATCCCTTTTAGATGGTCTCAATGATCACAAGAATAGAAAAGCTAGACATTATGATAACACCGTTAATCCAGATACTGTTTATCAAATTCAAGAGTATAAATCCTCTGATGATGAAAAAGATCAAGCTATTGTGAGCAACTATAAAGAAGATGATCTAGAAATTCAATATGAGCTACTAAGAAGGTTAATGGTCAAATTAGGATCATCTGATTTAGAGGCTAATAATAAATTAAATAATGCAATAGAAATTAAAAAAGCTGATCTGATTAAGGATGGAGATTACTCATATTTATTATTAAATGATAATTATACTAGAGCTTGGAGAAGATTAAATTTAGCAATTGATATGGTTGGGTTTGTGGTGGAAGATAAAAACAGAAGCGATGGTGTTTTTTATGTGAAATATTCGAACCTTGAATTGGATGAACAAAAAACTAAAAAGAATAAAGGGTTGATAAGTAAATTGGCTTTTTGGCAAGATGACGATATTTCAAAAGAAGAAGAAGATCCTGAAGGCCAAGAGATGTACAGAAAAGAAATGGAAGGGGAAGATCAGAACGAGGCTTCATTAGAGAAATCTGAAAAAAAATGGTCTGAAAAGTTTTCTTTCTGGGGCAGTGATGATGAAGATAATGTTCCTGCTGGTGAAAAAAGATTTAGAGTAAGGATCCTTGAGGTAGATAATGGTTCAAAAGTGTATATTGATTACCCTAATGAGCAGATTAATAAAACGAAAACAGCAAATTCAATAATAAATATCCTGTACGATTATTTGAAATCTTAGAAAAATAAATGTTATATTTTGCATCCTTAGGAAGCGGTAGCGAAGGTAACTCTTTTTTAGTTAAAACTGATAAAACCGTCGTTATGGTAGATTGTGGGTTTAATTACAAAGAAACAGAAAATAGATTATCCCAACTAAATTTATCATATTCAGACATTGATCACATTTTGATCACTCACGAACATGAAGATCATATGAGAGCGATTAAAATGATTCTTAAAAAAGAAGACATTAGGATTAGCTGTTCTTATGGCACTGCAAAAAAAATTGGAATTGTTGAAGAGGTTAATTTAATAAACCCTGGCGATATACTGATTGAAAATGATCTTCAGATTGAAGCTATTCCTGTTCCTCATGATGCACGCGAACCATGTCATTATATTTTTAAAAAAGATGGGTTAAAAATAGGAATAATTACAGATTTTGGATCATTAACTCCTAAAATTATTGAATCGTATTCTAATTTGAATTATTTGGTTGTAGAGGCAAATCATGATGCAAATCTGTTAATGCAATCTTCTTATCCCACAAGTTTAAAGAATAGGATTTATGGCAAATTAGGTCATGCAAATAATGATTTAACATTTGAATTAATTTCTAAAATAAACAAAGAAAAATAAAAAAAAATTATATTTTGTCACTTGAGTAAATTAAATAATCATAAAGATATTATTCGGAATACAGTTAAAGAGTTATTTGATGAATTTAAGTGTGAGTTTATAAGTCAAGAGAATATATTTAACTGGTCTGAAATTAAATGATAAATTTTCTTTTAAATACAATATGTTCTTTTTTGTACAGCTTATATAAAAGCAAAATAGATTTGTTATCTAAGTTTTTAGCCTGCATAATTGACTCATTGAAAAATTTTCTAAATTTCTTCATTGAGTTAGTTTCAATATCAATTTTAATTCCATTCATATAAAAATTTTTACCAAAATATAAAGCCCTTGTCATTTGATTTAAAAAAAGTGGCATTCTTTTTAATTGCTCTTTAAATTTTTTTAAGCTTATTTCTTTTGTCTTAAATAACTCTAAATCAACGGTTGTAAGATAAATCCCTATAAATTCATCTAGAATTATAGGTTTACAGTCCAAGTGGTGAATAAAAAAATCTTTAATATCATTTGGAATTAATGCCTTTTGTTTGGAAAATATTTTATTTTGAAAAAAAATTGTTGATTTTTGGTCCAGTAGATTAAACATATAATCATTAAAAATTTCTTTTAAATTTAAAGAATCAGGAGATCTAAATCCAACCGAGTAGGTGTTGCATATTTCAGATTGACTGATCCCATAATGATCAATCCCTGGTGGAACATATAGAATATCTCCTTCTTTGACAGTATATGAAAATACTTTTTTATTTTCATAAATTTTCCAGTTCTTAATTCCCTTACCCTGAATCAAAAAAACACTGTAATTATCCTTATGCTTTCCAACCGATCCTTTTTTATTAGATAAAGAAATCATGACATCATCAATTAAATACTGAGGGATAAAAT
>JAYQUI010000056.1:6457-8083 GCA_038147655.1 Nitrosomonadales bacterium | reverse complement strand
AACAAAACAGGCATGTTAATTTCAACATGTATCCTCATCCCATCAATAATATCTCGACAAACAAATTCTACTCATAAAAACTTAAAAATTCTCAGTGAAAACTTAGGCCTTTTATATCAAATGGTTGATGATTATCTTGATGCAACATCAAATGTTGAGAAACTTGGTAAAAATCCTGGTAAAGATCACCAGAGAGAAAAAGTGACCTACTTCTCTCTATATGGAAAAGGAAAATTATTAAGCATCATTAATACAACCAAAGAAGAAATCGATAAAATATCATTTAAGCTTGAATTACCAGATGAATTTAATTTTTTAATTAACAATATCTATGACCGAATCAAATAAAAAGATTTTAAATCAGATTGACTCCCCAAAAGATTTAAAAAATCTCCGTAAAACAGAGTTAACTTCATTAGCTGCTGAAATCAAAGATTTCCTTATCACCTCGGTTCAGGAGACAGGCGGCCACCTATCATCAAACTTAGGTGTAATTGAGCTCACCATTGCTCTTCATTATGTCTATAACAGTCCTGATGATGCTTTGATCTGGGATGTTGGTCACCAGACCTACGTCCATAAAATCCTCACAGGAAGAAAAAATAAATTACATACATTAAGGCAGTTTAAAGGTATTTCAGGATTTCCAAAAAGAGATGAGAGTGACCATGATCATTTCGGAACAGGTCATTCAAGCACTTCTATATCCGTTGCTCTTGGAATTTCTGAGGCAATGCTTAAAAATAAATCTAATAATAAATCGATTGCAATTATTGGTGACGGAGCGATGACTGCCGGTATGGCTTTTGAAGCGCTAAATAATGCCGGAGAATCAAAAAGTAATATTCTAGTCATACTCAATGACAATGACATGTCCATCTCAAAAAATGTTGGGGCACTAAATAACTACCTAGCTAGATTATTAAGTGGAAAAATATATGGCGGAATTAAGTCAACCAGTAAACAAATATTTGAAAAAGTACCCTCAATCCTAGAACTGGCAAAAAAAACAGAAGAGCATGTTAAAGGTATGGTAACCCCTGGAACGTTATTTGAGGAATTTGGTTTTAATTATATCGGCCCAATCGATGGCCATAACATAGATATTCTTGTGGATACGCTTGAAAATATTAAATCATTAAATGGTCCACAATTCCTTCATGTGGTTACTAAAAAAGGTCATGGTTACCTCCCTGCAGAAAAAGACCCGAACAAATTTCATGGAATATCAAAAAAAAGCATATCCCAAGCCAATCAAAAAACTTTTACTCAGGTGTTTGAAGAATGGGTGCTGAGCTATGCAAAAAAAGATAAAAAGCTGATAGCCGTAACACCGGCAATGGCAGATGGTAGCGGGTTAACAACATTTTCTAAAAAATATCCATCACGTTTTTATGATGTTGGTATTGCTGAGCAACATGCAGTCACATTCGCAGCTGGGTTAGCTATTCATGGATACAAGCCAGTTGTAGCAATCTACTCAACTTTTATGCAAAGAGCCTATGATCAAATTATTCATGATGTTGCATTACAAAACATCCCCATGTTATTTGCAATTGATCGTGCTGGATTAGTTGGTGCTGATGGTGCAACACATACTGGAAATTTTGATGTTTCATTTATACG
>JAYQUI010000056.1:0-6357 GCA_038147655.1 Nitrosomonadales bacterium | reverse complement strand
CGTTATCTCAGGAGGAGCCGGTTCTGCAGTTTTAGAAAATTTATCAGCAAATCATTTAAAAAATAAAACCCTGCTTCTCGGTTATCCAGATTATTTTCCTGATCATGGTTCACAAGATGAAATTCTTAAGACGTATCAATTGGATATGGAATCAATAGAAAATAAAATTGTGAACTTAATTACCTGATGTTAGACTTACATCCATGAATAAGATTACAGACAAAATCGAAGACGTACAAAATACTCCTGACAAGCGCCACTTGGATATCGATAAGGTAGGAATAAAATCCATTCGACATCCCATATCTGTAAAAGACAAAACTGGTGGTGATCAATCTACGGTCGCAATGTTTGATATGTATGTCCATTTGCCTCATAACTTTAAAGGCACACACATGTCTCGATTTGTTGAAATTTTAAACGAGAATGAAAGAACTATTAGTGTCAAGAATTTTGAAAAGATCTTGAGAGATATGCTTGAGCGCCTTGAAAGTAAAGCGGGTGATGTAGAAATGACGTTCCCATATTTCGTTAACAAGAGAGCGCCAATATCCGGAGTCGAAAGCCTCCTGGATTACGAAGTAACTTTTATCGGCTCAATTAAAGATAATGAATTTATTAATCAAATAAAAGTGATAATTCCAGTGACAAGCCTGTGCCCTTGTTCCAAAAAAATCTCTGACTACGGAGCTCACAACCAGAGGTCGCATGTTACTGTGACAGTTGAAACAAATGATTTCGTTTGGATTGAAGACATAATCGAACTTGTTGAAAAAAATGCCTCATCTGAACTTTACGGGTTATTAAAAAGACCTGATGAGAAATATGTTACAGAAAAAGCATACGATAATCCTAAATTTGTTGAAGACATGGTTAGGGATATCGCTACAGACTTAAATCAAAATAATAAAATTACTTCCTATGTAGTGGAATCTGAAAATTTTGAGTCAATCCATAATCATTCTGCTTACGCCATGATTCAGAGCTCTTAGGAAAATAGCTTTGCATTAAATTTATTTGATTTAATACCAAAGGCCACAATAACAAATCCAAGCAATGGGAATAGAGCTGATAACAAAAAAGCGCTCGATGCTGAGTATGTTTGAATGATAAAGCCACCTCCAAGACCACCTAAAGCACCGCCAACTCCATAAGTAATGCTGTTATAGAGTGCTTGACCCTTTGCATGATTTTTGCCTGGAAAAAATTTATTTACCATTTCAATTGAAGCCACATGAAATGCGCCAAATGTAAATGCATGCATTATCTGTGCGAAGACAATAAGAATTAAAAAATCAACATAATTTCCAATGATATAAAATCGAATTACAGCAATAAACAAACTGATCATTAGGATCTGTTTGAAATTAAAAAATTTGAGTATTTTTGGCATGGATAGGAAAACTATAATTTCACAAATCACACCCAGAGACCAAAGAAATCCAATAGCAGATCTTGTATAGCCCTGCTCATCTAAGTAAATGGAAAAGAAATTGTATAATAATCCGTGTGACGTCACCATCAAAGCGCAAGATGATAAAAGGCATATCACCTCATTATTTTTAAGAATGTTAAAAAAGGTTAAATTAACACTCTCCTCTCTTTCGTAAGCTTTTTCAGGTATTCCATAGCTAAATATAAAAATTAGCACTTGAGTGATAAGAAGCGTAACCAATAAATGCTGAATTCCTAGAAGATCAAAAACAAAACCGAACCCAAAAGAGGCGACAATAAATCCAAAAGAACCCCAAGCTCGAATTCTACTGTAATGTCCTTTAGTGGTTGCCAAGTGAGATAAAGTTAAGGACTCAGCTAAGGGAAGAGTTGAGCTGGTAAAGATAGACATTGCCATCATAATGAGGAACACCTCAAAAAAATTATCGGCCCAAAAAATTCCAAAAAAACCCAAACAACCAAAGAAAGCTGTTAACTTAATCCAAATAGATCGCTTCTCTGTGCGGTCTGCAAGCCAGCCCCATATATTAGGTGCAAAAATTCTACTTAACTGAAAGAAGGAGAGCATAAAGCCTATTTGTATTGGAGTAAATGACTTAAATGTCAGGAACAAGCCCCAGTAAGGAACAAATAGTCCAACAAAAAAATAATATATAAAATAAAAGCGAGAGAGATTGAAGTGAAGTTTATGTGTCAACTAATTATTTTCTTTTGACAGAATAATTTTGGGCAACATCTCTAAGTAAATGATCCATTAGCACCAGTGCCATCATTGCTTCAACTATAGGAACAGCGCGAATAGCCACACAAGGATCATGTCGGCCTTTGGTCTTCATCAAGACTGGTTTATTTAATCTATTAATTGAGTGACGATCTTGAGGAATGCTGGAGGTTGGTTTAAAGGCGACATTCGCTGTTATTGTTTGCCCAGTTGATATGCCGCCTAAAATTCCTCCGGAATTATTTGAGGAAAAACCTTGAGGAATAATCTCATCGGAATGTACCGAACCTCTCTGTTCAACTGATAGAAAACCTGCTCCTATCTCTACCCCTTTGACAGCATTGATACTCATCATGGCATGAGCTATATCAGCATCCAGACGATCGAAGATTGGCTCACCTAAACATTTTGGAGGATTAGCAACCTGCACATGCACTAAAGCCCCAACAGAATCTTTTTCTGATCTAATTTGATTTATGTAATCTTCTAACGTAGGGATTATTTTTAAATTAGGAGCAAAAAAAGGGTTTTGGTTTACATGCTTCCACGCTGCAAATGGGATATCAATTTCTCCTATTTTCTTGATGCACGCCTGGACTTTTACCTTATGTTTTTTTAATAGCCATTTTTTTGCAATTGCGCCAGCAGCAACTCTAATTGCAGTTTCACGCGCACTGGAGCGTCCGCCTCCACGATAATCACGAATTCCATACTTTTGCTGATAAGTTATATCCGCATGACCTGGTCTGAATGTGTTTTTTATTTCAGAATAATCTTTTGATCTTTGATCTTCGTTATAAATAATTAAACCAATTGGGGTACCAGTTGTTTTCCCTTCAAAAACCCCTGACAAAATTTGCACTGTATCTGACTCTTTTCTCTGCGTTACAAATTTTGAGGATCCTGGTTTTCTACGATCAAGATCAATTTGCAAATCTTTTTCAGAAATCTCTAAACCTGGAGGGCAGCCATCAATGATTCCGCCAATGGCAACTCCATGAGACTCACCAAATGTTGTTAATGTGAAATTTTTTCCTATTGAATTACCAGACAAAATATATTCCTAAAAATTTGATTAATTATACCATCTAACTTATTTTTACTTGATGATTTGATAATCTCCGGGCCGTAATTTATTAAGATAGTAGTCGTCCACATGATATCGAATTAACCTTAATGTTGGAAAGCCAACAGCTGCAGTCATTTTTCTTACCTGCCTATTTTTACCCTCCCTGATTTGAATCTTGACCCATGAGGTTGGTATATTTTTCCTAAATCTAATTGGCGTTGATCGTTCCCAAATTTCTGGTTCATTAATTTTTTCAACCCTGGCTGGCAAAGTGGTGAAGTCTTTTAAATTTATTCCATTTTGTAATTTTTGAATTGCCTCATTCTCAATGTCTCCTTCAACTTGAACCCAATATCCTTTATACTTATGGCTGTTTGGAGATGAAATTTCATGCTGGATCTTCCCATTGTCTGTAAGCACCAAAAGTCCTTCGCTGTCAGTGTCGAGTCTTCCAGCAGGGTAAATATTGGGGATATTCAGATAATCCTTTAATGTTGGGTGAATTTCATGCTTGGAGAACTGACAGACTACACCAAACGGTTTGTTAAATAACACTATCATATGGATTGGAAATAAAATGAGTCAAAATTTAATATCTCAACCTAAAGGTGAGCCAATAACTATACATAATAATGAACTCAATATACCAGATTTTCCAGTTATTCCATTTATTGAGGGTGATGGGATTGGTCAGGATATTTCACCAGCAATGCAAAAGGTTATTAATGCTGCCGTTTCAAAAGCTTATGATGGAGCTAAGAAAATTGATTGGTTGGAAATATATGCAGGTGAAAAAGCAGCGAATTTATACGGTCAAGATCAATACTTACCAGAGGAAACTATCGATGCATTAAAAAAATATATCATCTCAATTAAAGGGCCTTTAGCTACACCAGTTGGAGGCGGCATCAGGTCTCTTAATGTTGCCATGAGACAAAAACTTGATCTGTATGTGTGTTTAAGACCAGTGCAATACTATCAAGGAGTTCCGAGCCCTTTAAAAAATCCAGAAAAAACCGATATGGTGATTTTTAGAGAAAACACAGAGGATATTTATGCTGGGATTGAATATTCTCATGGTACAAAAGAAGCTCAGGAAATACTCAATTTGCTAGAACAATTTAATGATAAAAACAAAGTAAGATTCCCAGAAACGTCATCCATTGGCATAAAGCCTGTTTCAGAAGAAGGAACAAAAAGACTCACCAGGAAGGCTATTCAATATGCCATAGACCATAAGCGTAAATCGGTGACATTTGTTCATAAAGGAAACATCATGAAATTTACTGAGGGTAGTTTCAAACAGTGGAGTTATGATGTTGCAATAGAAGAGTTTGGTGCTAAAGAGAATAGCTCTGGAGAATTAATGATCCATGATTCAATTATCATCAAAGATTATATTGCAGATGCATTTCTACAAGAAATTTTATTACGTCCAGAACGTTATGATGTTGTTGCCACATTAAATCTTAATGGTGACTATATATCTGACGCCCTTGCAGCACAAGTTGGTGGAATTGGAATTTCACCAGGGGCAAACTTATCGGAAAAACTCGCTATATTTGAAGCCACACATGGGACTGCGCCTGATATCGCTGGAAAAAATATTGCCAATCCAAGCTCTCTAATTCTCTCAGCACAAATGTTACTGTCATACATAAAATGGGATGAAGCATCATCTGTGCTTGATAAAGCTTTTAGGAAAACTCTTGATGAGAAAAAAGTTACTGCAGATTTTTCAAATCACATGGGAGTAACAGCATTATCGACAAGCGATTTTGCCGAAGCAATAATTGAGAATATTAAGTAAAACTAAGCTTTTTCTATGTTAGATGCTTGTTTACCTTTTGGTCCATCAGTAACTTCAAAAGTTACTCTTTGACCTTCTTTCAAGCTTTTATATCCATCGCCTGTGATTGATGAAAAATGCGCAAATAAATCCTCAGAACCATCATCCGGAGTGATGAAACCAAAACCTTTTGCATCATTAAACCATTTAACTGTACCTTCAGCCATAAAACTTCCTACATATGTTGTTGGGGAGGCGCCCCTTAAGTTTGGATTAAGGAAGCTTGGATACTTAATTTTGGAATCAGAATACAAAACAACTTAATGCAAACACCTTGAGTTTCATAAGTTACGGAAAAATGATGTTAAAGTCAAGAAATTCTTGTTATAACAATGATTTAAATTCATCCATTGGTATCGCACCAGACACCCTTCTACCGTCCTGAAATACGATTGTTGGAGTTGATTGAACCCCGTATTTCTTTGCAAAATTCTGAATTTCATCAATCGGTGACACACAATCACCTTTATTGTCTGGTAAATCAGCAGTTTTCATAAATTTTACCCAATTGGCAGCAGGGTCATCAGAGCACCATATTTGTAATGACTTTTGCTCTGCCTCAGGATGGATGGCCAAGGGAAAAATAAAAGTATAAATCTCGACATCATCCAACTTCATCAACACATCTTTTTCTAGTTTTCGACAAAAAGGGCAGTCAATGTCCGAAAAAACGGCCACCTTTTTTTGACCATTACCCTTTTTAATTTTGATTGCTAAATCCATAGGGAGATTTTCAAAATCAATTCTTTGAAGGTCTGCTAATCTTTCCGCTGTAATATTTGTCTTGGTTTTTGGATCAACTAATTGGCCCTCAATAATCAAAAATTTAAATGATTTGTCTGTATAGATGATTTGATTTCCCAAATAAACTTCATACAAATCATTAAAACTAGTTTTTTTTATGCTTTGAATTTTAATATCTGGATATTGTTGCTCGATCAGCTTCTGAAGGTTCTTCTCATTGGCTTGCAGACTACAAATATTAACTAAAAAAATAAAAATAAATAACTTAAACATTTAAATCATCTCCCTCACTATGGCTTTTTTTAATAATTCTGAATTTTCAATTATCTTAATAGGATACTTGAATAAATTTGAAAATACATCACTGTTATTGACCAAAGTCTCATCTAGACGATCTGTGAGATTCATTACAATTGATTCATCTACAGAACGTGATATCACATATTTTTTTATATTATTTTCCTGTCCAAGATCAATAATTCTTTTATCAGAAATGAGATTTTCTAGCATTTGAATATC
>JAYQUI010000055.1:0-8115 GCA_038147655.1 Nitrosomonadales bacterium | reverse complement strand
AACCGAGATATTATTAGTCTCTGCAAAAGTAGATCTAATTAAAATACATTTCTCTCTTTTTATTTTTTTATCTTTGCAGTTATTGCATGCATATGTTTTATTTTTGACTATTAATTCATGTGTTTGATTAGGTTTTAAATTTTGATTTTTAATAACAAAAACTGATGATCCTAAATAATCAGCTATTTTTAAAACTTTATTATTTAAAAGATCAGAAGCAATCGAAGAAAATGAACTAGTAAAAATGTTATTAAAATTTTGATTTTTTAAATCAACGAGACCATGTAACATTATTTTTGCATTTGTATTTGATCCAATAATCAAACCATCTCCGTTAATTGCAAGTAGCCCTACACTTGTTGTTGAAAGATATTCTTGTCTAGGATGAAAAGATAAAATTAATTCATTAGAGAATTTATTTATAAAAAGTTTTGTTTCTATACTTCTTGTTGCAAGATTCACTAATGCTAAAGTGTGTTGTTCTCTTGATCTTGCATCTGTAGATGCATCAATAATTCCAATAATCTTACCATCGTAATTAGTAATCGGACTTGCAAAACATGATAGTTTTTCATGCTCAGTAAAAAAATGTTCTTTTCCTGAAACTATAGTTGATTTTTGTATTTCAACTGCCAACCCTAAACCATTAGTTCCACAAACTTTTTCTGCCCATATAGATCCAGGGACAACTGATTTTCCAACGTCTGTTTGAAGACATGTTTTATCATAAATGGTATCTAGAACTAACCCCTCGTTATCAGACAAAGCTACCATAAAGTTTGTTCCAGCCACTTGTGAATATAAAAGTTCTAACTCTGGAATAACTATTTTTCTTAAATCTTCTTTTTCTTCTCTAATTTGGTCAAGTTCTTGGCTCGATATCACACTTTTTTTTGGACCTTTAAAAGGATCAAGTCCATTTGAAATACATCTTGCCCAGCTATCTGAAATCTCATAACCCATATCAATTGATTGCATTCCTCTTTTTTTTAGAATTGATTTAAATTCCTTATCTATGAGAGCTATATTGTTCATATTTTTAACATTAAGTTTTTTTACGTAACATAACAAGCAACCCAAGGTTGTATTTGTTAATTAATTGGACAACTAAAAGTGAAATTGACTACTTTACTATACTAAACTTTAATAACGTTCAGAATAATTATTAAGGGAGAATTTAATGAAAGCTCAAGTTTTACACAAGTACGACCCAGAAATGAAAGAAAAAGTATGGGTAACAGAACAAGAAATGCCAGAACCAAAATTGGAAAAATCATCAGATGTGATTGTAAAAATAGGTGCTGCAGGTGTTTGCAGAACTGACCTTCATATAATTGAAGGCGTTTGGAAACATATTCAAGATCCAGATGGAAAATTATTACCATGTGTTATGGGACATGAAAATGCAGGATGGGTTGAGGAAGTTGGAAAAGATGTAACAACTTTCAAAAAAGGTGATCCAGTAATTTTACACCCTTTAATATCAGGAACAGGTGGAACATGTTTAGATTGTAGAAGAGGAAATGATATGCATGCTGAAGCTGGTGCTTTTCCTGGTCTAAATATTAAAGAAGGTGGGTATGCAGAGTTATTAAAAACAAGTGTTAGAAATTTAATAAAATTACCAACTGTTCTAACACCTAAAGATGTTGCGCCGTTTTCAGATGCAGGACTTACAGCTTATAGAGTTGTAAAAAAAGCATCTAGACATTTATTGCCTGGACAAAACTGTGTGATTATTGGTGCTGGTGGTTTGGGTCATATCGCAATTCAATGTTTAAGAGCAATGTGTGCAGCAAACATTATCATTGTTGAAAAATCTAAAACAGCTTTAGATCATGCTATGCCACTAGGTGGTGATGAGGGTGTGATAATTGATGGTAATGAGGTTGAAAAAGTATTGGAACTAACAAAAGGTAAGGGAGCTGAGGCTGTAATAGATTTTGTTGGGGAAAAAGGATCAACATCAATGGGATTAAAAATGACAGGAGGCGGAGGAAGTTATTATATCGTTGGTTACGGCGAAGAAATAAAAAGCCTTGCAGTTGATTTAATCATTGCTGAAAAAAGTATAATTGGAAATTTAGTGGGAACGTGGTCTGAGTTATATGAACTAATGGAGTTAGCTAACAAAGGTTTAGTTAAATTATCCATGCAAGAATATAAATTAGACGATGCTAATAAAGCGCTTCATGATCTTAACGAAGGAAAAGTTAAGGGACGAGCAGTTTTAGTTCCATAAAAAAAAGGAGAGGTAAAAACAATGAAAATAATAAAAACTTGCCTAACGGCCATAATATCAAGCGTTATGATGTTTAGCCCAATGGCATATGCTGATAAGTGGAGTGATCAATTTCCACATATCAAAGCAACTGGAGATATTCCTGGAATGTGTTCTTATGAAGAAATTTCTAAAAAGAACTACAAAGGAAAAACTCTTAAAATAAATACGCATGCAATTCCCGTAATGGGGGAGCCCACAGCTCTTCATGCTGAACAGTTTGAGAAATTAACTGGAGCTAAAGTTGAAGTTACTCATACACCTGCTGGTGATTTGTATTCTAAAGCAATGGTTCCTTTTCAAGCAGGACAAGCGCCTTACGATATTGTATTTGGTTTTTCTAACTTTATAAATGATTGGAAAAGATATTTAGCTCCAGTCCCTAAGAAATATTTGAATTCACCTGAAATGAAAGATGTAACAAAATCTCATATGGGTGTTTCTTCTTGGGATGGAACGATGTACCAATATCCAGTTGATGGTGACAGACATTATCTAAAATACAGAAAAGATGTCATCGATAATCCTGAAATGCAAAAGAAGTATAAAGCTGATACAGGCAAAGACTTAAGAGTTCCAAGAACTTGGAAAGAATATGCTGAAATGGCTAAATATTTCAATGATTGGGATTGGGATGGAGATGGTGAAAAAGAATACGGCTCTGCTGAAGTTATGAAAAAAGATGATTTAATGTTTGCAGCTTTTTTCAGTAGATCAGTTGCGTATGCTAAAAACCCAAGAACTCCAGGTGGTTTTTTCTTTGATCTAGAAACTATGAAACCAAATATTAATAACCCAGGTTTTGTAGAAGCTTTAACTGATTGGGTTGAAGCAACTAAATATGTTCCTCCAGGAGGAATTAACTTTGGTCTAGGTGATGAAATCGGATCATTTGGTGGTGGGCAAACACTATTTAGTTTTTCATGGGATGATGCTTTTATTGCAGCAATGCAAGATGATAGTCCTATAAAAAATAAAGTAGGTACAGCTCCACTTCCTGGTTCAGACAGAGTCTGGAATAGAGTCACTAACAGTTGGGAAAACCAATATAACCAAGCACCATACATTGTTTGGGGCTGGGCAGTAGGTGTTGCTGAGAAAAGTAAAGTGAAAGATATGGCGTTTGATTATCTATGTTTCTTTTCTAACGGAGCGAACCACCAAGCGGATTTAGCTATTGGTAGATTTGGTGTTAACCCATTTAAGAACTCAGATTTTGATCCAAATATTTATATAAATAGTATGGGTTGGGATCCAGATATCGCTAACAGTTACACACAAACACTTTTAGATATGGAAAAAAGTAATAATAGAGTTTTTCCATTAAGAGTACCTGGTGTATTTGAGTTTACAAGTGCTGTCGCTACAGGAACTTCTAAGGCTTTAGCAGGACAATTATCTCCTCAAGAAGCATTAGATGAAGTTGCAAAAGAGTGGGAAGCAATTGTAAGCAGAGTAGGCAAAAAAGCAGTACAAGATGCTTATTCTGTTGGTGTTAAAATGGAAGACAACCAACTATAATAATACTTAATTTATGTGGCCATTTTAAAAAATGGCCACATATAAAAAATAGTATAATCCATTTTTATAAATGAACTTTAAGCATAAATATTTCTTTCTGTTTCCAGGTCTGTTTGTGCTCATTGGAATTTTAATCTTTCCAATTATTTTTGTAGTTAGGTTAAGTTTATCTGGATGGAATAGTTATAATCCAGGTTTAGATTTTATAGGTATAGAAAACTATATTCGTCTTTTTACAGATGACCCGAGATTTTGGGAGTCTTTTTTTAGATTAAGTTTTTTGTCTGTTACAACAGTAATTCTCCAGTATGTAATTGGATTTGCTCTTGCACATATGGTTTGGAAAGATATAAAATTTAAAAGATTTTTTAGAGTTTTATTTTTAGTCCCAATGATGACCACTCCAGTCATTATGACAGTTATCTGGAGAACGTTTTTTCATGAGTCACTTGGACCTGTAAATGACATTTTATCTAATTTTGGTTTAACTCCGAAATGGTTAACAGACCCTGCTCTTGCAAAATTTACAGTTATTATAGTTGAGGTTTGGCAGTGGACACCTTTTATGTTTCTGCTTTTATTAGCAGGTTTATTATCACTACCTAAAGAACCATTTTTGGCTGCTGCAATTGATGGAGCTAGTCCAGTTAGAAAATTTATATATGTTACATTTCCATTAATGGCCCCTATATCAATTGGGGCAATAATTATAAGGTTAATTGAGGCATCTAAAATTATGGATACAGTATATGTTTTAACTTCAGGAGGGCCAGGTACTTCAACAGAAACATCCAGTTTTTACATATTTATAAAGGGTTTAAGAGAATTTCAAATGGGCTACGCAGCTTCATTATCTTTTACGTACTTAATTATTATGATCATTAGTCTAACTATTATTGCAAAAGTGTTAACCAAACTTTTATTGAAAGAATAAAATATGAGTAAACTTTATACTTTTTTAAAATATTTTTTTATTGTTTTTTGGGCAGTGTTTGTAGTTGCACCATTCCTTTGGGCCCTCACAACATCGTTTAAAGATTTTCAATCAGTTAATGGAGGAGTAACTTATATCCCTTGGGTAGATTTTGAACCAAATTTAGAAGGTTGGAAAGTTTTAATAAAGTCACCAGCAAAAGGAGGAGTGGATATTATAGTGCCTTATTTTAATAGTCTTTTTGTAACCTGTACGGCTAGTTTGATAAGTATCATACTAGGTACCCTTTCTGCTTATGCTCTATCCAGATACACTTTCAAAGCAGGGTTCGTTAAAAACAATGACATAACCTTTTTTTTCATTTCACAAAGAATTATGCCACCGATAGTTTTATCAATTCCTTTTTTCTTATTTTTAAGTGCTATTAATTTATTGGATAGTCTTGTTGGCTTGATAGTTGTTTATATTGTTCTTTTAATGCCAATAGCCGTTTGGATAATGGTAGATTTTTTTAATAAAGTACCAAGAGAAATTGATGAAACTGCTTTAATTGATGGATGTAATCCTTATCAAGCATTTTTAAAAGTTGTTCTTCCTAATTCTATACCTGGGTTAATTGTTGCAGGTATGTTTTGTATTATATTTGGTTGGATTGATTTTTTCTTTGCATTTATATTAACTTTTACTGAAGTTCAGTTATTACCTGTTAAAATTGTTGCTTTAAATTCTTCAGTAACTCCATGGTGGAGTTTATCAGCATCAGCATTAGTTTCCGTTGCTCCATTGATTGTAGTTGCATTTATTGTTGAAAGATATTTATCCAAAGGAAATTTATCTGGAGCAATTAAATAATGGATTTAGTTGCAAAAAACTTAACTTACAAACCAACAGATGAATTTCATTTAAATGAAGTTTCTTTTAATTTTAAAAATGGAAACCTTTACACGATTTTAGGAAGAACATTATCTGGTAAAACAACATTATTGAAAACTATAGCAGGACTTTTGACACCAGATAGTGGAGAAATTAAATTTGATGATAAGGATTTTTTAAAAATTCCTGTTTGGGAAAGAAATGTGGCAATGGTTTATCAGCAGTTCATAAATTATCCCCATTTAAATGTATTTGAAAATGTAGCATTTCCTTTAAAACAAAGAAAAATTGATACTAAATTGATAAATGAAAGAGTAATTAACGCTTTAAAATCAGTAGGTTTAACTGGTTATGAAAACAGAAAAATTCAAGAGCTTTCCGGAGGCCAACAGCAAAGAGTATCATTGGCTAGGTCATTAGTAAAAAATGCAAAAATTTTGTTGTTAGATGAGCCACTTGTAAATTTAGATTACAAACTAAGAGAACAGCTCAGAGAAGAATTTAAAAATCTCTTTTCCAAAGGTTTGGCTGATGAAACAATATTGATTTATTCAACTACAGACCCAAGAGAAACTATGGAATTAAACGGAGAGGTGATTGTTCTAGATGAAGGTAAGGTTTTACAGGTTGGTCCAGCAAAAGAAATATTTGAAAATCCAAACTCTCTTAAAGTTGCAGAGATTTCTAATGATCCACCAATGAATATTATTAATTCGAAAATATTAAATAATAAGCTTAATTTTGAGGGTATTTCGGTTGATATTCCAATTCATTTTGAAGATATAAAAGATGATGAACTTAAAGTTGGTCTAAGATCTTCCGATATTTTATTAAATGAAAAAGGTTATGAGTTTGAAGTGGAGCTTGCAGAAATTAGTGGTTCAGAGACTTTACTCCATTTAAAAAAAGGGAGTATAAAGCTCATCATGTCTATTGAAGAAGTAATGAATTTTAAGATTAAAGATAAAGTTAAAATTGATTTTAAGATAGACAAGGCCTACGCATTTAATGCCAATGGAGAATTAATATCATCACCATTTAGGAGTAAAAATGTCTAAAATAGATTTAAGTAACATTTCTCATTCATATAATCCAAATGAAGTAAATCCAGTTTATGCATTGAATCCATTTTCTATGACTTGGAAAGATGGAGCTAGATATGCAATTCTAGGTCCATCAGGTTGTGGAAAAACAACCATGTTAAATATTGTGTCTGGACTTGTAAGACCATCTGCTGGAAAGATATTGTTTGATGATAAAGATGTGACAGATCTTAAAACTGAGAACAGAAACATAGCACAAGTATTTCAGTTTCCAGTAATTTATAGCACCATGACAGTTTATGAAAATTTAGCATTTCCATTAAAGTGTAGAGATTTTAAAAAATCTAAAATTGATGAAAGAGTAAATTCTGTTTCAGATACATTAAATTTAAAGGCTTTTTTAAATCAACCAGCAAGAAAATTAACAGCTGACCAAAAACAATTAATTTCATTAGGTAGAGGTCTAGTAAGAGAAGATGTTGCTGCTGTTTTAATGGATGAACCCCTAACTGTAATTGATCCTGATTTAAAATTTAGATTAAGAAGAAATTTAAAAGAGATAAATGAAAAATACAAAACTACTTTAGTTTATGTAACTCATGATCAAAATGAAGCAATGACTTTTGCCGATAATATAATTGTTATGAGTGAAGGTGAGGTGGTTCAGACTGGAACACCAAAAGATCTTTTTGAAAGACCTAATACTACCTTTGTTGGATATTTTATTGGCTCACCTGCTATGAATTTATTTGAAACGGAAGCAGTTTCTCAATCTGAAGTAAAAATTGGATCTGTGAAAATAAAAACGAGCACTGATCTTTCTAAGATAAAAAATAAAAAAATTAAACTTGGTATTAGATCAGAATTTATTGATGTTATTGAGAAAGAAGGCGAGAATACTGTAAAAGCTAAAGTTAAAAAGATCGAAGATTTTGGAAACTTTAAATTATTAACGGCTGTTGCAGAAAATTTTATAATTAAATCTAAAATAGATCGTGAAAAACCAATTTCAGAGGGTGAAATAAATCTTCATATACCTGCTGAAAAATGTTGTATTTATGAAAATGAAAAACTTATTTAATTTGAAAAAAATTAAATAATTCTTTGTATAAACCAATACAACCCAACACAAGCTATCACGAGTGACACAGGTTTTGTTATTCTAGTATTATACCATTTTTGTTTCCCAAAAGGTAATGCTAGCAATAGATAAGCAATTAAAATGACAGCGATTTGTCCTAACTCTACCCCAACATTAAAAGATATTAGACTTGTTATAAAAAGATTTTCTGGGATACCAATTTCAGTTAGGACCCCCGCAAAACCCAACCCATGAAGAAGTCCAAATATAAAGATTACAAATGGTCTTGCTTTATTCAGTTTATTTGTGAATAAATTTTCAAAAGCTACATAAGCAATTGAAATAGCAATTATAGGCTCAACAATCTCGGGTGAAATATTTA
>JAYQUI010000054.1:4362-8121 GCA_038147655.1 Nitrosomonadales bacterium | reverse complement strand
CCTAAATAATTCTCAGGTGAAAGAGATAATAATAATTCTTGATCAACTTCAGATAAATGTAACGATTTTATCAGCGTTATGTAAGCATTTTGATCAAGCATTTTTCCTTTCGATAATTTTTTAATATTGTCGTATGCTGATTGTTCACCTGATTTACGAAGAATAGTTTGAACCCCTTCAGTTAAAATATTCCAATGTTGATTTAATTCTTCTTGGAGTTGTTTTTGATTTGGTGTTAGTCGTGAAAGGCCTTCTTGCACGCTTTTATAGCCTAAAAGACTATGAGCTAGACCCACCCCTAGGTTACGCATTACGGTACTACCACTTAAATCTCGTTGTAGTCGGGAACGGGTTAGTTTGTTAGCAAAGAAAATCAACTGCTGATTGGCAAGTTCTAAGTTACCCTCAGCGTTTTCAAAGTGGATCGGATTGATCTTATGAGGCATCACACTAGAGCCCACTTCTTTAGCGTTATTTTGCTGAATAAAAAGATTGCGACTGATGTAATGCCAACAATCCACTGATAAATCTAGGAAAATGTTATTGATTCGTACTAATAAATGAAATAATTCTGCTAACGAATCCCCAGGTTCTACCTGAGTGGTTAAAGGATTGTGTTCTAAGCCTAAATGATGGACAAATCTTTTCGAAAAGACTTGCCAAGCATGCTGAGGAAAAGCAAGATGATGGGCGGCTAAAGAACCAGTAGCTCCCCCTAATTTTCCCATTAAACGATGCGCAGATAGTTGGGATAATTGTCGATTGATTCGTTGGACAAAAATTTGAAATTCTTTTCCTAAGGTTGTAGGAGTAGCTGGTTGACCATGCGTCAAAGCTAATAACGGCATTTTGGCAGTGGTTTTAGCCAGTTTTTCAAGGTCTTTAACGCATACTTTAAGTTGTGGAATAAGGACTTCATTACAGGCATCTTGCACCATTAGTCCATAGGCTAAATTATTGACATCTTCGGAAGTTAATCCAAAATGCACCATCGCTGCTAAATCCTTTCGCATTTTCTTCGATACGTGGAGGGATAGATATTCCACCACCGCATTGACATCATGGTGAGATTTTGATTCTATTTTCTTGATTTGGTTATAGGTTTGCTGTGAAAAATCGCTATGAAGATTCTTCAAAGTTTTTTGATCTTTCAAAGAAATCGGTTTCAATTCCTTAACTGAAGCATGAAGAAAAATTAAATACTCAATTTCAACAAATAAACGATAGCGCATTAAGGCTTCTTCAGAAAAATAACATCCGATTTCAGCGACTTTTTCTCGATACCTTCCATCTAAAGGAGAAATAGCACCTACTAGGAGTGAGGGTTTTTTTGGAATACTCATTTTATTTGTAATGTTTGGTTGCGATCAGGTCCATAAGAAATCAACGACACTTTTGTTCCAACCACTTTTTCTATCTTTTGAATAAAATTTAATAAGGGTTGTGGGAGTTCATCAACCTGCAATTGTTCTGGTAAAGAACCCCATCCGGGTAAGGTTTCATAAACAGGAACGAGTTGTCGAAAATTCTCAATATCCGCTGGAACTTGATTAAAGGGTTTTCCATTCAGCGTATAGCCTACACAAAGTTTGATATTCTCCAAACCGGATAAGACATCAATTTTAGTTAAAATTAATTCGGAAAATTGATTCAACTGGTGAGCATTCTTTAGTTGAACTAAATCGATCCAACCAACTCTTCTGGCACGTCCAGTAGTGGTTCCAAATTCTTGTCCAATGTGTCGAACTTTTTCACCAAATTTCTGTTCCATTTCAGTGGGAAAAGGCCCTCGACCCACATACGTTAGGTAGGCTTTGGCAATTCCAATAATTCGTTTACGTTGATTCAAACCAATTCCACTACCAGCCTCGATTTGCCCCGCTATGGTGTTACTGCTCGTAGTATAGGGATACAACCCATGATCAACATCTAAGGCTGCGCCTTGTGCCCCTTCAAACATGATGCTTTGTTGATTTGCTAAAGCGTCTGATAATAATTCGGTAGTATTGACAACATAAGGTTTAATCAATTCTCCATAGGAAAGAAACTCAGTCAGAATTTCTTCAAAGGTGTGTTTGATCGATTGTTGAAAAACTTTTTCAATGACCGCACGATTGAAATCATAGGATTTTCGCAAGCGCTTTTCAAATACATCTTTGTTCAATAAGTCAGCAACACGTAAACCGTGTCGATATAATTTATCTGCATATACTGGTGCAATACCAGACCTAGTACTTCCTGCAGCTAATTCATTTTGAAAATTGGTTAAATGATAATCCATTTCTACATGGTACGGCATAATCAAATGAGCGCGATCACTGATGGCTAAATTTAAGGGGAGTCCTTCTGTTTGAATCATCTCAATTTCATTTTTAAGTACGCGAGGATCAATCACCACTCCATTTCCAATGACGAGCTTACAGGTTGAATGTAACACCCCAGAAGGAATTAAATGAAGTTTAAGGATTTTATCGTCTAAGATGATCGTATGCCCAGCATTATTTCCACCTTGAAAACGAACGACGAAATCTGCCTGAGAGGCAAAATAATCAGTTATCTTCCCTTTTCCTTCATCTCCCCATTGAGCCCCAAGAATGACAACTAAATTTTCGTTCATAGGCTTAACTTACTCAAATTTTTGGATTATCCTTTAATTTTATCATAAGCTTTTAAAGCATAGTCTCTGGATTCTTCAATGGAGACTAATGGTTTCGGGTAGGTTTTCCCCAGTTCAATCCCATATTCTTCTAAAATCACTGGAGAAGTCTCCCAGGGAGCAAAAAGAAATTCTGCAGGTAATGCAGCTAACTCTGGCACAAATCGCTTGATATAGGTACCATCTGGGTCAAATTTACGCGCTTGCAAAATCGGGTTAAAGATGCGAAAGTAAGGAGCAGCATCCGCTCCACTTCCTGCCGTCCACTGCCAACTAGCGGTATTATTCTGTAAATCAGCATCACATAAACAGTCTCGAAACCAATCCAATCCTTCTTTCCAGTGAATTAAGAGATTTTTCACTAAAAAAGAAGCAACAATCATTCGTACTCGATTATGCATATACCCTGTTTCCCATAGTTCTCTCATTCCTGCATCCACGATAGGATAGCCTGTTTTTCCTTCTTTCCATGCTTTTAAAAACTCAGGGTTCTCCTCCCAAGGAAAGTTGTCAAATTTACCATTAAGATTTTCTGTGCACATGGAAGGAAAATGGAAAATTAAATAGTACGAAAATTCTCTCCATCCAATCTCACTGAGAAAATGATCGATATCTCGTTGAGGATTACCCGATTTATCAGCAAACCAAATTTGATGAGGAGATACCTCCCCGAAATGTAAATAGGGTGACAATCGAGAAACATTTTTTAAAGAAGGGAAATTTCGTCCATCTTTATATCCATCAAGACCCTCATTCAGAAACTCTTGTAAAATGATTTTTCCAGACTTTTCACCTGGAGTCCAATAGTGATGTAATTTCTCGTGCCATGGATGAGATGGTAACAAGTCTAATGCCTCTAAATCAGTACCTAAAGATTGAAGATTAGCCCATTGGATAGCTTTGGGTTTTGCTACTAATTGCCTGGGGCCAGGATGACGTCCCAAACAACCTTTTTTGTAAAAAGGCGTAAAGACTTTATAAGGAGTTTGATCTTCTTTTAAGACCTCCCAAGGTTCGAATAAAAGACTTGAATTAAATGTTTTAACTTCAATATTATGTTGATTTAGATATGATTTTATTTCAGTATCTCTTTCAATTTCCCA
>JAYQUI010000054.1:0-4262 GCA_038147655.1 Nitrosomonadales bacterium | reverse complement strand
TTCTTCCTTCAGAAGCTGCAAAGTGAAAAGAAGGATTATCCTCTAATCGTAGATCCTTTCGAAACCAATGAATAGAAAAATCACTCATCAAATATTGAGTTGAGAAGATTTCCTAGTCGAATACCCGCAATGAATAAACGATCTTTCACTAAATCGAAATTATCATAAATATAGTTATAGCTCAGATAGGCATTCTCCGTAATATTGCCATAAATCTCTTTAGTATATTGGTGGGATTCAAAAATCCATGCATGCGCATCCTTGGTTTCGATTCCAGTTTTATCTCTGGTAGCCATTAAGTGTTGAGCTAATTCGGTGTAACTCATTTGATAATCATCTATCATATCAGAATCCCAGAGGCGATGCAGATTGGATGATTGTCCAAACCAACGGATTTTGACATCATTTCCCCCTTTATCCTCTGCTCGACCAGCATGCATCGGTTGGTGAATATCCCCCACAAAATGAGTTAAATATTTGAGATAAAAGGCTTTATCTTCCTGTGTCGTTTTGGGATCTTTCAGTTTATTGATACACAAATCAATGGCTTGAACAATATCTCCTTTTTCTGACTTTTTAATTTCATGATATTCCCTGTCAAGAGGCATATTGGCATAATGCCAAGGATCATAAGGTTTAAAATCTGGATTGGAGCGCATTTCATCAGCCCAAGTACTGGCTACTGCTAGAGAAGGATCTCCTAAAATTAAAGTAATTTGTTTGAGAGTATTAGGAGTCAGTTGATACTGCGCAATTTCTCCCACGGTTCGGTGACCGGTTTTTCCCCAAGCAAATAATAATTGAGCACTGAAGATGATAAAAAAAGAATATTTTAGTTGTTTCATTGTTTGTCCTTTACTGAAGTCTTTTTATAATTTAAAAATCTTTTTTAAAATACCATCATGGAAATTGGAATAGATAGTTTCGCTTCGTTAGAAAATCCGCTTGATCATTCGGCTCAACATCGTCATCAATCGATGCAAGACTTGTTAGAGCGCATCAAATTAGCCGATGATTGTGGATTAAGTGCTTATGGAATTGGGGAACATCATCGTCCAGAATATCTCGATTCTGCTGCCCATAATATTTTATCTGCGGCTGCAGCGATTACGGATAACATTATTTTAACCAGCGCTGTTGCTATCTTATCTGCGACTGATCCTGTACGTTTATATCAAAACTATGCGACCTTAGATCTTATTTCCAAAGGAAGAGCGAGCATGGTGGTCGGTAGAGCTTCCTTCCAAGAAGCTTTCCCCCTATTTGGCTTGCGCTTTGAAGATTACGATGCTCTTTATGATGAAAAATTAAAATTATTATTAGAAATCCAGAAGAATGAGTTTGTCCATTGGAAAGGTCATTTTCGTCCCGAACTGAGCGGTCAAGGAGTGTATCCTCGACCCTATCAAGATAAAATTCCGATTTGGGTAGGTGTGGGTGGTACTCCTCAATCCGTGGTTCGAGCGGCTCAACTTCGCTTACCCCTAATGATTGCTATTATAGGTGGTGAAACCCATCGATTTGCTCCTTTAACCAATCTCTATCGTCAAACCTGGTTAGAAATGGGTTTTCCTCAAGAAGAAATTCGTATAGGGATTCATTCTTTAGGATATGTCCAAAAAGACTCTAAAACAGCCTCAGAAGACTTTTTTCCTGGATATGCACGTTCTTTTAACCGTATTGGAAAAGAACGCGGCTGGGGACCAATAACCCGTGAAAGCTATGAATATGTCAATGGGTATACCGGAGCCTTAGTAGTGGGAGAAGCCAATGAAGTAGCAGACAAGATTTTACGACATAGTGAAAGCCTTGGGGGAATCAATCGTTTTATGTTCCAGATGAGTGTCGCGGAACTAAACCACAAGCAACTCTGTCAGTCCATTGAACTGATTGGAAGTAAAGTGATACCTCAGCTTCGTAACGCTTGACGATGATTAAGAAATCTGATCTTCCCTCAAAAATCTGCCAGGTCTGCAATCGTCCTTTTGTCTGGAGAAAAAAATGGAAATCTTGTTGGGAGCAGGTCAAATATTGTAGCGAACGTTGTCGACGATCGAAATCAAAGACCAATACTTAATTTCAAATTATAACTTGAAAGGCGTTGTTTGTCGTTATTTTCTAATCCTTGATAGGTTTCAAGGGAAAGACCTACTAAACGGAATAAGTGCCAAGAGGTTCCAAGCATCAACCCTAAATTACCTTCTTTGATATCAAACATAGAGACATCAACATCATAAATTGCTGGAAGAATTAAATCATCCATTGTGGAAGATAAGTTCATGCTATATACTGGACCCAAATAGAATGAATTGTTGCCAATATTGATAGTGGCATTGATCCACAAATCTAAAAATTCTGCCTCGTAATTAAAGTCTATTCTCTCTTCTGAAGGAGGATTTCCTGGAAGAACAAAATCATTCAAATTGATAGTTTGTTGTCCTCCTCTATTCGCAAATTGAAGCCCAACATTAAAAGGAGTATTGAAGAATAAAATTCCAATATTTTTAGAAATTCCAAAATAATCGCCTTGAACCATTGAAGAGGAATCACCATCAATATTAGCATTCACAAATCCGCTCCCATAATAGAACGAAAAGGAACGTTTTTCCTGACTAAATATCAATCCAGTCAAACCTATTATTAAAAGTGTTTTTTTAATGATATTCATAGTATAATTAATCAAATATCACTTTTATCATGCACAAAATAAAGTATTTTTTAATAATTGTTCTTTTTTTCGTCGGCTGTGGCGATCGCATTTTACAACCAATTCCTCCAGCACCGAATACTACCTATCAACCAGGAAATACTTATGGGAATCCTTTAGGTCATATTCAATATCTAGTCGGCAACACCCCAATTATTATCACCATCCCGCATGGAGGTAATCTGACACCATCCACCATTCCAGTCATCGACTCTGAACTTTATCAAGAAATCAATACGAAAGAATTGTCAGAACGACTAGTGTATCATATTTTTGAATTAACTGGAGGAAAATACCCTCATGTAATTTATTCGAATGTCCATCCCTCCCATTTCAATGTCGATACTACGTTAGTGGAAGGAACAGCGAACAATACCTATGCCGTTCAAGGTTATACCTCTTACCATAGCTTCTTAGAAGCAGCGGTGGATACGGTTTTAAGTCGATTTCCAGTTGGATTTTTAATTGATCTTCATGCTGAAAACACTCATTCTCAAGAAGTTGAAGTTGGATATGGTTTATCCAAAGTTGAACTTGATTTGCCCAACGGAGCATTAAATGAAGAAGGCTTGCAATCAGTAAGTACCATTGAGCAATATGCTCAAATTAGTCCAAGTTTTTTTTCAGACATTCTTCGAGGAGGAACTAGTTTAGGTGCTAAAATTTCTTCAGAAACTTATTATTATGCTAATCCAGGTGGAGCCATTACCGCTTTTCAATTTGATGTGGTTCCTAGCGATCAAATCCCACAAGTTCACAGTGATTATAAATTGAAGAGTTATACTTCCAATCTCTATCATCAAACCAAAGGAATCAATACTTTTACGTTATCCTTTCCTGTTGATAATAGTATCAATTCAGCTGCTGCTTATAACGCCTTTGCCTCCTTATTTGTCGAGAATTTGAGAAGCTCAGTTTTATCTCATACTCAGATCGATATTTTAGGAGAGTAGAAAGGTTTTTAACTTCTCTAGCGCTGCAGTATCATGGAGAATACGATAATGTCCTGTTCCTTGAAATTCTTGTAATTCCACATTATTCCAAGCAGCTTGAATCTGTTTTGATTGGTCTATGGAAACCACCTTGTCATCGATATCATGTAAAATCAATTTATCTTTAATGGTGATTTTAGAAACAATATCACTAACATTTAATTCATCGATGTTAATCGAAAATCTTTTCTCCAATGTATTCATAAATTTTTCAGTGGTTTTGGGATGCATACCTGCTTGTTCAGCACTGAATAACATTCGATCTTTGAATCGATTTGGCGAAGTGAACATGGCTATTTTTTCAATCTTTTGTGGATGGTTAGCCAGCATGTTTAGCACTGCTACAGAACCAAATGAATGAGAAATAATATGATTGATTGAATACTGACTCATTACAGTTTGAACGGATTCAATAAAATCGAAAAAAGTTGTGGATTGTGTTGAACTTAATCCGTGCGAAGGTGCATCAAAAGCAATGATAGTAAAATCATCTTGAAGTAGTTTAACAATAGTAGAAAAATTGGATGTCCTTCCCTCCCAGCCATGAATCATTCCAATGACTT
>JAYQUI010000053.1:3939-8459 GCA_038147655.1 Nitrosomonadales bacterium | reverse complement strand
AAAATTTGATCATATAAGCCCAGATTTACCCCAACCATACTGGCTACAAATAACGCTACCGCGGCTTCATAAAGCGCAGTCCCGTCCATATTGATGGTCGCTCCCAATGGAAGCATAAATCGAGAGACCTTTTTATTTACCTTGAAATCATTTTCTAAGGTACTCATGGTCACAGGAAGGGTTGCGGCGGATGAGCTTGTAGCAAAAGCCGTTATTAGCACATTTTTGATACCCTGCCAAAAACTCTTTATGCTCTCGTTTGAAAATACTTTTAAAAGTAGTGGTAAAAATATTACTCCATGGAATGAGATGACCCCAATAACAAGGGCAATAAAAAAACCAATCTGATAAAACATACTTAATTCTTGTTGAATAATCAGAAGACTTAGTAAAGCAAATACTCCCACAGGGGATACCTTCATAATGCTATTGACTATATTCATTACCACTTCAAAAACTCCATCCACCCACATTTTTACTTTCTTGACATGTTCATTATCTGACCTCAACGCTATACCAAAAAATATCGCAAAAATAACGACGGCCATTATATTTCCTTGCGATAATGCCTCAAATGGATTCTTTATGAGTGACTTAATGGAGTCTTTAAATGTGTGTGTTTCTTCAGAATTGAATATCGACTGAGACTCATTGCCTTCTAACACGACCTGACTTCCTCCCAGGTTGTCTTGAAATAAATTCATTACAACCATCATCAAGATGACTGCAACAACCATCGTTGATAAATAATAAAATATAGCTCCCTTCCACAACAGCTGAGAGCTCTTATTTTTTTTCAAAGAAGAAATACTACTTGTTAATGAAAAGAAGATTAAAGGGACCATGATCATCTTGAGCAATAGAATAAAGACTTCACCAATTAATTCTAAGATTGGAGTAACAAATTCAACCAACTGAAATGATTGATATTGACGCAAAATAAGGCCTAATAGAATAGCTAAAATAACTGCTATACCAATCCTTTGATTAAGCGTCTTCATTAGTTCACTCTCTCTAATACAGCTGCGAAAAATCCATCCATATCATGCTCGTCAAATTTAGTTTTGAAAAAGTCGTTCGAACTCACTGCAATATCATACTTATCGAGTATGGGCTGAATGCTCATGACCTTAAAACCTGAATTATCTTTTAAAAAACTATTTACAACATCTTCGTTTTCTTCTGGCATAAAGCTGCAGGTGGCGTAAATAAGTCGTCCGCCTAACTTAGTTAATTTAGAAGCTGCCGTGAGAATATTTAATTGTTTTTTTTGCATCTCAAAAATAGAATCCAGGTCATGTTTCCATTTAAGATCTGGATTTCTTCTAATTGTTCCAAGCCCAGAGCAAGGAGCATCAACCAGAACTCGATCAAACTTTCCCCTCAATCTCTTAATACGGATATCATTTTCATTATTGATATGATGGCACACAGTATTAGAGAGTCCAGATCGTTTTAATCTTTTTCTCAAATTCGTTAACCTTTTATCATTCACATCAAATGCATAAAGACGGCCTGAACCAGACATCATCGCCCCAAGAGCAAGAGTCTTTCCACCGGCTCCTGCACAAAAATCTGCCACCATATGTTTTCTATTAGCATCAACAATGAAGGATAAAATTTGACTTCCCTCGTCCTGAACCTCGATTAAACCATCTTTAAAAATTGGTAAATTTTGTATTTGCGATCCCCTAGGCAGACGAACTCCAATTGGGCTTAGATTTGACGCAGTTATTTTTTTTGGATTGATAGATAAATTATCTTGAAGGTTCTTAATTATAACTTCTCTAGATTTTTCTTTTATTGTATTAACCCTGACGTCAAGATAAGACGGTGAGGTTAATTTATTAAGCACTAGTTTTATTTTTTTTTCATCATATGATTCTGCTAACTTACGAAAGATCCATTCAGGGAGGCTATAGCGAATCCATAGATCACTTATTTTCCTTAATCTATCTTTTATAGCCTGCGTTGAAATAGTAAAGTCTGGGGATAGAACCTTAATCTCTTCGTCGGAATAACTTTTCTCGATGATCAAGTGTGCAACGACTAAATTCCCTGGCTGGCTTGATTGCATTAGGTTTTCGTATAAGAGCTTATTTCGAATGATCCCGTAGTATGTCTCCGCAACCTCGCCTCTTTCTTTGACGCCCAAATTAGTATTATTCTTAAAAAAATAACTGAGATTGGAATCCGCTGGATGTTCTGAATTTAGATGATCTTGAAGTGCGGATGAAATCTTTTTAACTAAAAATATATTCACAATAGTGGGCTCACAATAAGTTAAAGATATTCCCTTTTGAGATTACCTGGTCAACAACCAGCCCAATTGGCGTGGGCGTGATAATTCTAACTGGAATATGATTTTTTTTTGAAAGCCAAATATCATGTGTCAATTCTTCATCATTCACCCTCCCCTGATATTTGATACATTCTATAAATCGATCATTTATTTTAAGATTTTCTTCTTTAATTTTTCGGTATGTATATTTTTTATACTCATGGGAGTCTAAGATAAAAAAAGAATAATTTTCTTCTAACTTATCAAAACCATTAAATTCAAAAAAATAACTCAATACGTCTTGAGTCCCTTTTTTTAATTGATATTCCTTTGATTTTTTTTCACTTTGTATTTGAATTAGATCTTTTTTGTAGTCAATTGTCGTTATTGTTTGTTTATCCTTTTTTAAATTTTTTTGCACAATCGAGTCCGGGAAATAATGATTTCCTTTGATATGACCGCTGCTAATCAATTGATAGTTTCCTAAAAGGTTCATGGCACCAAGGAAACTTGATGATGCAATTATCTTATATCGACTCTTATCTTTCCTGTATTTAACATCAATAGAACCCAGAGGTTTCTTTTCAAAACTTAGATCATATGTGATGTTAATTGAATTCGGTAAATCCTTGGCAAGGATAGATTGGCTTAGTAGTAGGCTAAATATAAGTGACCAGATTCTCATTCGACTCTCGCTTTTTAATTTGCCCCAGTTGAGTTACTTCTTCGCCATTAGCTTCAAGTATTTCTCTAGCCATAGGTACATCTGATGAGTCGACTATAACAACAAATCCGATACCACAATTGAAAGTTCGATACATTTCTTCAATATTTAGATTTGCTTTTTCCATAATCCATTCAAATATCGAAGGCATCTTCCAGCTTTTAGGATCGATCTGTGCTTTAAAAGAATTAGGGTAGCTTCTGGGAAGATTTTCAGTTAATCCACCCCCTGTGATATGAGACATAGCCTTGATTTTTACTTCTTTTTTCAAGTTTAAAATTGATTTGACATACAGACGAGTCGGCTCCATCAACAGGGTGGCGATAGTTTGATCGCCAATATGATCATGAATATTAATATCATGACTTTCAATAATTTTTCTTATCAATGAATACCCGTTAGAATGTGGTCCTGATGATTTCAAGCCTAATAACACATCGCCATCATTTATATCTCTTCCATCAATGATTTCATTCTTTTCAACTATCCCGACAGCAAAGCCAGCCAAATCATAATCGCTCTCATTGTACATACCAGGCATCTCAGCTGTCTCACCCCCGGCTAATGAACATCCTGATAACTCGCAGCCTTTTGCAATACCCTCAATTACACTCGCTGCTTGGTCAACCTCAAGCTTTCCACAAGCATAATAATCTAGGAAGAATAAAGGTTCTGCCCCCTGCACTAAAATATCATTAACACACATTCCAACCAGGTCCTGTCCGATTGTATTGTGCTGATCTAATTCAATTGCAAGTTTTAGTTTTGTTCCAACGCCATCTGTTCCAGATACCATGACAGGATTTTTATATCCGGCTGGAATTTCAAAAAGTGATCCGAACCCCCCAATCGAACCTAAGAGTTCTGGTCTAGAAGTTTTTTTTGCAAACGGCTTGATTCTTTCAACCAAACTCTCTCCCGCATCAATATCGACACCGGAAGATTTATAATCAATTTTATTGGGAATAGTTTTTTTTTCAGACAATTGATTTCCTGGCTTGTAGTAGAATTATTTATTACTGAATTTTAACTCATTTTTATTTACCAAGATATATTTCATGGATCAATTATTGCTAAACATTCTTCCCGTGCCACAAAAAAATTTTGCAAATTTTGTTGCTGGAAAAAATATTGAAATAGTTTCATCACTTCAAGCATTTAATAATGATTCAGATTCAACACAACTAGTTTTTTTATGGGGTCCTGAGGGATCAGGAAAAAGTCATTTAATAGATTCCTTAACTAATACCAATATCGAGAAAATTGAAGATATACAACAATTCGGCCATGATCAGAACAGGGAGCTCTTCATGTTAATAAATGACATCAAATCACAAAACAAGAAGCTCATTATTACCTGTGATCGATCGCCAGACGAACTGAATGGAATTGATGATGATTTACATAGCCGATTAAAATGGGGTTTGGTTCTTAATTTATCCCCGCTCACAGATGAAGATAAATTTCAAATCATAAAAATGAAGTCACAAGAAAACGGTTACCACATTGAGGACA
>JAYQUI010000053.1:0-3839 GCA_038147655.1 Nitrosomonadales bacterium | reverse complement strand
GGAATCAAGCCAATTTGAATAAATACCCCTTCAAGGGCAAGCTCTTTCTCTTCCTGAAAATCTCTGTCCATGTATTTAATTGCTGAGACTTTTGTATCACCTAAGATTTCCTTAGTCTGGGCATTTAAAACCACATCAACATTTTTCAATGAATATAATCGATCTTGTAAGACCTGATCAGCTTTTAAATAAGGCATAAATTCAAATAAGGTGACATGACCAACAATACCAGCTAAATCAATTGCTGCCTCAACGCCAGAATTTCCTCCGCCTATAACTGCAACATGTTTACCCTTAAATAAAGGACCATCACAGTGTGGACAGTAAGCTACCCCTTTTCCTTTAAATTCTTTTTCTCCAGGAACTCCAAGCTCTCTCCATCTTGCACCAGTTGATAAGATCAATGTCTTGGATTTCAATTTAGCCCCGTTTTCTAACTCTAGCTCAAACTTTTCGTCTTTATTTTTGGGGATATGAATTTTCTTCGCTCGCTGGTGATTCATTACATCAACCTCATAATCGAGCACATGCTCCTCAAGCGCCTTCACAAGCTTAGGGCCCTCAGTTGCTTTGACTGAAATAAAATTTTCTATACCAAGCGTATCCATGACTTGCCCACCAAATCGTTCGGCCACAATACCTGTTTTAATGCCCTTCCTTGCGGAATAAACAGCTGAAGAAGCTCCGGCAGGGCCACCACCGACAATCAGCACATCAAAATCTTCTTTTTTATTTAATTTTTCTGATTCGATAGAATCACTTCGAGAATCAATTTTGGCAACAATCTCCTCTAACTCCATTCGCCCTTGATAAAACTCTTCATTGTTTAAAAAAATGGTGGGCACAGACATAATTTTTTTATTTTTGACTTCGTCTTGATAGACATCACCATCAATCATCGTGTGGGTGATATTTGGATTAAGAAGGGACATCACATTTAGAGCCTGAACAACGTCAGGGCAGTTATGACAACTCAAAGAAATATAAGTCTCAAATTTATATGAGCCACTTACTGATTTAATTTGTTCAATTAACTCTTTTTCAATTTTTAAAGGGTACCCTCCTACCTGCAAGATAGCTAGGATGAATGATGTAAATTCATGGCCCATAGGCACGCCAGCGAAAACGATTCCGGTTACATAATCAGGTTGATTAACCTGGAATGAGGGACTTCTGTGTGTTGTGTCTTCTCCCTTTTTGATGGCAATCATTGAAGACATCGCATCTACTTCAGTCAATAAATTAACCATTTCAGCAGACTTATCACTTTCATTTTCAAAATATATAATCTCAATGGGATTTTCAATCTTAGCCATGTAAGTCGATAATTGATTTTTAATATTTTGATCTAAAGCCATAATGTTCCTCTAAAAATTGAAAGAGGGACTCAGTTTTAACCAAGTCCCAAATTGAATTAAATCTTACCTACAAGATCAAGAGATGGTTCAAGCGTTTCAGCGCCTGGTTTCCAAGATGCTGGACATACTTGTCCAGGATTTGCAGCAATATGCTGTGCAGCTTGTACTTTTCTAACAAGGTCTGCTGCTGATCGACCGATACCTAAATCATTCACTTCAGCTGTTTTAATAACACCATCAGGATCGATAATAAAAGTTCCTCTTAACGCAAGGCCTTCTTCTTCGATCATCACATCAAAGTTTCTTGAAATTGCACCTGTTGGGTCACCTAACATTGGGTAGGTAATTTTTTTGATGGTTTCTGAAGCATCATGCCATGCTTTATGAGTAAAGTGAGTATCTGTAGATACACTGTACACTTCAACACCCATCTTCTGAAGCTCTTCGTAATGATCAGCTACATCACCAAGCTCAGTTGGGCAAACGAATGTAAAATCAGCTGGATAGAATACGAAAACGTTCCATTTCCCTTTTAATGTTTCTTCTGTTACTTCAACAAATTTACCATTGTGAAAAGCTTGGGCTTTAAATGGTTTTACTTGTGTATTGATTAATGAAGACATACAAACTCTCCTAATAAAAATAAATTGAGTTCGTATTTTAGGCAGTTATTTTATATATGTATAATTAATTATTATTATATTTTTGATAAGAAAAACTTATTATAAATTATTTATTTTTTTCGGCCATCATCTATCAATAATTTTTCTTGTTGCATTTCTTTAAGTCTTGCTTCAACCCTAGACTTTAGATAAAAATCGTCACTTTTAATTTTCTGAGCAATTCCTAACTGAATAATTGCTTCTTTAAGATTGAACTGATTATAGTAATATTCACCCATATTTGCATGATACTCAATATCTTTTCCTTCAGCTTTATAAGCTTTAGCTAATAACTTATATAAATTTGAGTCTGCTCTAAACTTTTTCACATATTGTTCAATACTCTCTTGTACTTCAATAAAATTATTCATAGATAAGTTCACTTCAGCTAAGCGATAAACATAAGCTCTGTAAAAAGGATGTTTAAGTAAAAGTTTTTCAAGTTTTAATTTTGCTTGTTCAAACTCACCCTTCTTTAAAAGTATATCTATCCCTAAAGTATCCACTAATGGATTTTTTTCATCTTTAAAGGATAAATATAATTTTTCAGCTTCGTTGATTTTGTCTTCTTTTAAATATGACAATGCAAGGGCAAACTTTTCTCCTTCCAAATTTACATATGTTTTATTCTTTATATTTAGCTCGAAACTTTTAAGGCTATTATCATTAGAATATAAAGCACGAACTTTACCTCTTATAAAATGGAAGTAATTTTTGTTTTTTTGATACCTGTATGGGTAGTCTTTTAACCTGTCAAGTATATCTGATACTCTTTCGGAAGTTATAGGGTGAGTCCTTAGATAAGAGGGAGAAGATGGAGAGTATCGATTTCCCTTCTGCAAGACATTAAAAAAGTCAATTGCAGATCCTACGTTATACCCTGACTTATAAAGAATATCTATTCCGATTCTATCGGCTTCTTGTTCATGTTCTCGAGTATAGTCTAAAAAATTTTGGACATTCATTGCTTGTGACGCAATCATTGCACCAGCTGCAGCTTGGGGATTTGATCTTGCTGCAAGAAGTCCTAAAGCCAATAAGAAAATACTTTTATATTTATCTCTATCTTGTTTTGCAATCACTCTTTGTAAATGTTTTTGGGTTACATGAGCAATCTCATGACCGAGAACACTTGCTAATTCTGATTCGTTCGAGGCACTAATAAATAAGCCGGTATGAACACCGATTAAACCACCTAGCATTGCAAATGCATTAATTGAATCATCTTTTAACACAAAAAAAGTAAAATCTTTTTGAGGGCTATCGCTATTATTAACTAACCTATCACCTAAATAATTTAAATAATCATTAATTTCTTCATCTTTAACGACATCTGGGCTTAAATGAATCTGATATAGTATCTCTCTAGCGATCATATTTTCTTGATATGGAGATATAAATTGGTCACTAAATTCACCAAGATCAGGCAAATTATTTGCCCATGATAGGTGGCTAAAAATTAAAAATATAATAAAAAAATTTTTGGATAATTTCATATGATAATTTTCTAGGAGCCTAATGAATGCTAACTCATTTAGATAAAAATGGAAATGCAACTATGGTTGATATTTCTGATAAAAAGACAACAACTCGCACCGCATTAGCATCTGGAGTTATTCACATTACACCAGATATCTTAGAAGCCATCAAAAAAGATTCAATAAAAAAGGGGAATGTGTTTACAGTAGCTAAAATAGCGGGAATAAATTCTGCAAAAATGACTGAGGCTATTATTCCCTTATGTCATCAAATTCCCTTAGATTATATTGATATAAATTTTGACCTCCAAGAAGAAAATTTAATAATTGAAGTATTAGCC
>JAYQUI010000052.1:0-8737 GCA_038147655.1 Nitrosomonadales bacterium | reverse complement strand
CTGAACAAAAAAATAAAGCCAAAAATGCCTCCCAATTTAAAGCAAAAGACTCGATCGTCATTGATATCGATCCAACAAAGTTTTTGGCTTACACGCACAATGAGGAATTCTCTACAATTGAATCAATTATTCTCAACAATGAACCTGCGGTTGAAGTATCGGCAAATAACGCATGTAATTTAGTCGTGAAAGAATCTCCATTTTATGCTGAATCTGGTGGTCAAGTAGGCGATACTGGAAAGATTTTCAATGATCAAGCTGAGTTTATTGTTCATGACACCCAGAAACTACCCAATGGTGTAATTCTTCATATCGGTGAATTGATTCGTGGACAATTAAAGATAAAAGATCCTGTTTTATGCCAGGTAGATCAAGTTAGAAGAGATTCAATCAAAAGAAATCACTCAGCCACCCATTTGCTTCACAAGGCACTAAAAACTGTATTGGGTGATCATGTTGAACAGAAAGGGTCTCTTGTGAATGAGTTAAGAACACGTTTTGATTTTTCACATTCTAGCGCTCTCAGCGAAACAGAAATTCAACAAGTTGAACAAATTGTAAACAACGAAATTCTTCAAAATAACCCGACCTCTGCTGAAATAATGGCTTTAGATAAAGCTAAAAAAAGCGGGGCAATGATGCTTTTTGGAGAAAAGTATGATGATGAAGTGCGTGTCTTAACAATTGGGAATAGTAAGGAGCTCTGTGGAGGTACTCACGTTAATGCAACTGGAGATATTGGACTCTTTAAAATTTTGAATGAAAGCGGAATATCATCAGGTGTCAGAAGAATTGAAGCAACCACTGGGATGAGTTTAATTCAAATTATTAACAAACAAAACCAGCTGTTGAATGCAACCGCTAAAGAATTAAAAACTACAAAAGATGATGTGGCTGAAAAGATAAAGCAGGTGATTGATCAAGTTAAAACTCAAGAAAAAACCATTGCACAATTAAAACAAAAGATTACCAATGCTTCCAAAAATGAAATTTTAGATCAAATTGAAGTGATTGATGGGACGAAAGTTCTTTCAACAAGCATTGATAATATGGAAATATCTCAACTGAGAGCTTTGATAGATGAGCTAAAAAATAATATTGGATCAGGCATCATCATCTTAGCAACAATCAATCAAGGTAAGATTAATATCGCTGTCGGCGTTACAAAAGATATCACAAATCAATTCCATGCTGGTAAAATAGCCGGCCAACTTGCAAACATGGTTGGTGGTAATGGTGGTGGTAAGCCAGATATGGCAATGGCTGGAGGTCAAAACATCAATGATCTACCAGAAGCCTTAATTAAGATTAAAAAACTATTAAATTCATGAGCTTAATTGTACAAAAATACGGTGGTACTTCAGTTGCCAATCCTGAAAGAATAAATGCGGTTGCTGACCGCGTAAAAAGATTTGTTGATGACGGTCATCAATTAGTCGTTGTCGTGTCTGCAATGTCAGGTGAAACAAATAAACTCTTACAATTAATTAAAGATGTTAGTAAAAAACCAAGTCTCAGAGAATCTGACGTTATAGTCTCAACAGGTGAGCAAGTGACTATCGGTCTCACTGCCCTTGCTATTCAGGAAAGAGGAATCAAAGCGAAAAGCTACACAGGGTCGCAAGTGAAAATTCTGACTGACAATGCACATTCCAAAGCAAGAATTATTAATATTGGAACCGAAAATATTCAAAAAGATTTGGCAGATGGATATGTATTAGTCATTGCTGGTTTTCAAGGCGCTGACGAAAATGGAAATATCACCACATTAGGAAGGGGTGGATCAGATACTACTGCAGTTGCGATTGCTGCTGCTCTCAAGGCGGATGAGTGTCAAATATATACTGATGTTAATGGAATATACACAACAGATCCTAGGGTTGTTTCAACCGCAAGAAAGCTGAAGTCCATCACCTTTGAAGAAATGTTAGAATTAGCCAGCTTAGGCTCAAAGGTGTTACAAATTCGTTCTGTTGAGTTTGCTGGAAAATACAAAGTTAAATTAAGAGTTTTATCAAGTTTTGAAAAAAATGGTGATGGGACAATAATTACTTACGAGGAAGATCACAAAATGGAAGATCCAATTATTTCAGGAATTGCCTTCAATCGAGATGAAGCAAAAGTTACTGTTCAAGGAATACCAGATACACCAGGACTAGCCTATCAAATCTTAGGCCCAATTGCCGAACAAAATATTGATGTTGATATGATTATTCAAAATATTGGCCATGACGGTGAAAATGATTTTACATTTACTGTTAATAAGAATGAGTTAGATAAAACTTTAGAAATCCTTGAAGGGATGAAAAGTAAATTAAAAGCAAAACAAATTATTGGAGACCCTAACATTGCAAAACTTTCTTTAGTTGGTGTCGGCATGAAATCCCATGTTGGGGTAGCAAGCAAAATGTTTAGAACGCTTTCTGAAGAAGGAATCAATATCAGTACTATTTCAACTAGCGAAATAAAGATATCTATTCTTATTGACGAAAGTCTCTTAGATATGGCAGTTCAATCTCTGCATAAAGCATTTAATTTAGATCAATAATTGGGAACTTTAAGATTTTCATTTAAAATAGCCTTATAGAACAAGGAGAGCTGGCCGAGTGGTCGAAGGCACTTCCCTGCTAAGGAAGCATACGGGTTTAAGCCTGTATCGAGGGTTCGAATCCCTCGCTCTCCGCCACTATATACCTTTGTAATTCCTAAATAGCTTATTTCAATAGTAGTTATTGATCTTCTGTCATCTAGTTCAATTATTAAAGTTGATCTTTGCCAAAAAAAATGAGGATAATTTTCAACTGAGTCATTAGGCAAAACCAGCTTTATTTAAGATCTAAAATGTTTATAACCCAGTTAAAAAAAATTAGGTTATCTATCTAGCTTATTTTAAGAATATGATTAAAGATTGTATGAATTTAATTCATGTTGAAATTCATTTGTCATATCTAAAAATTCTTTATGATAATTTACACGTTTTTTAAGCTCTTGGATTGTTTCATTTGTTGGCTCATAAAAAACATGTTTAGCTGATACTGGAATATATTTTTCGTTATCTAATTTCTTTGAAATCATTACAAATTTATAGTTATCATTTGTCATCAAGACAATAGGTTCAATAATTTTTTCGTTTTTATTAGGCAATTCTGCTCTGTTTAAAATATTGATATTTTCTACTCCAAATTCTTGAAGACAATTGATTAGATAATTTTTGTCTGAAATTAATTCTTCAAATTTATATATATAGCAGTTATCTAATAAATCAAAATTATATTTTTCCTTATATGCTTTATGAATTAATTGTAAATCTAGAAAAATTGGTACTAGATAAAGATTTTCAGGGCCTAAAATTTTATCCAAATTACCAGATACATTTTGGAATAAATTTATTTTTTTTCTCTCTGTATATTTTAATATTTTTTTTAAATCTTTTAGTAACTGATTAGGAGATACTGAAACTTGCGTCCAAGAATAGGCATGTCTGAGAAATGAAATTGAAGCACTTTTAATTTCTCTTTGAATTATAAAAGCTTTGTTGTCATCTTTCTTAAAAATTTCATTTAAAATATTCGGTATATAAATGTATCCTGGATGAACAATAGATACACATTTTGAAAATTCTTTAGGGCTTAGTAAACTTTTGTCTCTAATATCTTTAATATATTTGTAATTATATAGTTTTGATTCAAATGAAGGCTCCCTAATATTTTCGCTAACATATGAAAGATCTTCTTCTTTGTTAGTAACTGGTAAATAAAGGTTTCTCAAAAGCCAATAAAAAGAGGTAGATCCTGATTTTGGAAATCCAATTAAAAAATTTTTTGGTAGCATAATGATATTCTGACATATTAATGTTAAGACCGCGAAAAAAGATAATGAGTTAAAACCTAATGGTCAAATTCCTGAAAATTCAAAATACTTTAGTAATTTTTTCAAAGATTTTTTTGATGGGTGCAGTCAAAAAATATTTGCTAAAAATCTCATAACTTATTTTTAGTTAATTCTTGTAAGATTATGAAAAGCCAGTGATAAAATTATCTAAATTTTTTTTAGGGCTTAAAAAATTTATAAAGTAAATATCTCGAACTTTACTAATGATAAGGAATTAATATGCAAGAGCCAATGTATGAACTATCGGTCCCAATGATAATAAATATGCTTGAAAATCTAACAAAGATACTTAATAAAGCACAACGATTTGCAGATAAAAGAAAAATTGATTCAACAATTTATGTTAACAGTAGATTAATTGCTGATATGTACCCACTATCTCGCCAAATTCAAATAGGAACAGACATGGTAAGAAAAGGTATTGCAAGGCTGGCAGGGAAAAAAGCACCTAGCTATTCAGATAATGAAAAGACAATCAAACAACTTCAAAGCCGTATCACTAAAACAATAAATTTTTTAAAAAAAATTAAACCTGTACACATGATGGGCTCTGAAAATAAATACATTGAATTTTTTATACGAGATAAAAAATTTAATTTTAAGAATGGTGAAGATTATTTAAAAAAATGGATCATTCCTCATTTTTTCTTTCATATGACCACCACCTACAACATTTTAAGAATGAATGGGGTCAATTTGGGCAAATGGGACTTTACAGGTAAGTTTTAAATATTTTGTAATATTATGAAATTTAATTTTTACGATTATTTTTTGATGTACAAGAAACGAGGAATTAGATTACCTATAGCATACTTTTTTCAAAATCATTTGTTTGATTTAATAAATGGTACAGACACACATATATGGCTTCCTAAAGAAAAATTTACCCATAAGCCAAAAAATTTGAAAAATGGAGTTCTTTATATGAGTAGTTGGACCAGTACAATTAAGAAATCAACATTAAAAGCTTTTAAAATTTTTTCAATAAATCCAAACGAAGTAACTTTAATTGACATAGGCTGTGGTAAAGGAAAAGTTTTATGTATTTGGGCTAAGATGTTTTCCAATATTAAAAAAATTGTTGGAATTGATTACAATCAAGAACTTGTTGATATTTGCAAAAAAAATATTAACAAATTTTTACTTAAAAATGTTTATATTAAATGTTGTGATGCAACTGAAATAAATTTTGATGAAGATAATAATATAAATCTTATATATTTATATAATCCATTTAATGAAAAAGTTTTAAAAAAAATAATTGGTAAAATTTCGAATAAAACAATAATTATATATGTTAATCCAATTTACAAAAAAGTATTGATATCAAATAGTTTCTCAGAGTATTATGATTGTAAAACATGGCATGAAAATTCCTCATATGCAATTTACTCAAATATTAAATATATATAAAAATTTAAAAAATTAATTTTAATAATTCCCAAAATTAACAAAGCTAATTTCATATCAAAAATTATAAAAAATTTTTACAGAAGAAAATATTGAAAAAAATATTATTACTTTAAGTAAATGATCAATTCAATTTACTCATACTTAGCTAGTCCAAATCCAGTTCTTCCATAATCATTTCCATTGTAAAGCATATAAAGTTCATCATTGTGTAAGAAAACATATGGATACTCAATCATTTCAGAATCCCAGCCACATTCTGAAGTACAGATATTCTTATGATCTAATCTTAAAATCCAATTTAATGCATCTTCACTTGTTGCATAACCAATTTTATATTTATCATTTTTATTTCCGCGATATGAAAACCACATATGATATGTCTCGTTACAAATAATAACACTTGGTCTAGAAAAAGCTTGAGCAACTCCAAGTTTATGAGGAATAACTTGACCATGACGCTTCCATATATTTCCATCATTTGATGAAGCATAATTAATGACATGGAGCATTTCTCCATTATCTTTTTTCCAAGAAAGTGTTGATCCATACCAGATTTGATAAAAAGAATTTGTAAACAATATCCAAGGATAGGAAAGGCTTATCATATCAATGCTATTAATATCTAATATTGGTTGTTTTTTATCTAATGAAATATTTGAATTCCCATCAATCAAAAGTCGCCCTATTCTTCCTTGCCAATATTTATCTGGCATCATCTTCCAACCCATAAACAACATGTATCTTGAATTGTCAACATCATAAAAATTGCCCAAGCTTACTCCATGTGAAAAAAAGGAATCTTCACTACCATATTTAAAAAAAATACCCTGGTGTTCGTAAATTATTTTTTTTTTAATTATGTCAATATCAACAGCAGCAATAGATGATCTATTTTTTTTATCTCGGATATTAAAAAAAATTCTGAAGATATTTGATTCAAGATGAATTGGAACAGGATTTGAAGCATGAGAAAATTGCATTTTATGAAAATTACTTAGCCTTGGATCATAAAGATTGCCAAGCTTTTTCCATCTTTTTTTGATGCAATTACTTTCCTCTATCATTTAAATATTTATAAATTGAAATTGGTTCTTGAAAATGAAATCCAAATAACTTTTTTTGGAATATTTTTATTCGCCATTTATATGCCTTTAAACCTTCTACTTGATACTATTGATCGCTTGGAAGCAGCAGCTGAATAAATCCCGTCTGAATCTGTATCGCTAAGAATTATCGATCCAGCGCCAATTAAACATCTATCACCAATTTTAACGTTATCTCTTATTGTTACATTTACCCCTATAAATGAATTAGATCCAATTTCAACATTTCCAGAAATAACTGATTGAGAAGCAATATAAACATTATCTCTTATTATTGAGCTGTGCCCAATATGATTACCACTCCATAAAAAAACATTATTTCCAATTTTTGCATAAGGTTGAATCACATTATTCTCTAAAATAAAACAATTTTCACCGATATTAAATTCATTTAAAACAAGAGCATTTGAACTTATATAGCTCGCAAACTTATATCCTTTTCTTTTAGCTGATAAAAAAAATTCGCTTCGCACGGAATTAAGTTTAGAATAGCCAACCGCAATAAAAATTTGAAATAAATTAGTAGGATATAAATTTTCAATATTTTCAAAAGGAACTATTGGGCAATCACAGAACTCCGTATTATTTATAAATTCATTACCCACAGTAAAAGCCACAATTTCAAAATTAGAATCATTGCTGAAATAAAAATGGGCAAGTTTTGCTATTTCTGTATTGCCAAATATAATTAATGGAATTTTTTTCAAAATAATTTTTGATTCTAAAAGTATTTGTTATAGATTAGCATAATACTTATGAAAGTTGCTATTTCCCAATCAAGCTTCATACCATGGCCAGGGTATTTCTTTTTAATTAATGCTGTAGATATATTTTATTTTTATGACGATACTCAATACACTTCGAGAGATTGGAGAAACAGAAATTATATTAAATGTCCTAATGGAAAATTACAAATATCAATTCCCGTTAAAAAACATTATAGAGAAACAACAATTGAAAATATTGAAATTTCTAAAGAATTTAATAAAGATAATTTTTTTGAGACATTAAGACGTAATTACAAGAAATCTTTTCATTATGATGAAATTTTAATATTAATTGATAAATGCTTTTCTGATAATACAAATAATCTATCTAAATTAAATCAAAAGCTAATTAAATCAATTTCAGAATATCTTGAAATAGAGACTGAATTTCAAAATACAAATGGCATTGGGAAAGAATTAAATAAGTCAGATAGATTAATAAAAATATGTCAAGATACAGGTGCAAAATCGTATTTTTCAGGACCTACTGCAAAAACATATTTGGAAATTGATAAATTTTTAAAAAATGATATTGAAGTTGTTTTTATTAATTATCCAGAATTTTTATACAAGCAACTGTGGGGTAAAAATTTACCGAATCTTTCAATCCTTGATCTTTTGTTTAATTATGGAAAAGATAGTATTAAACTTATTAAATATGAAAAAAATTGATATTAATTATCTTAGATTAAATCTAACTAATATATTTTCAAAAATTAATGCAATTCCATCAAATAAAATAAAATATAATTCATCAACAAAAGTTTATCTTGATTATTATTCTAATGTAATCAAAATCAATGAAACTAAGGATCATTACAATAAATTTTTAAATTTAATAAATCCATTCTATGAAAAAACACTCATTTCTTCTATAAAAAAGAAAAATTTAAAAAAAAAAACTGAAGTTAAAAAAATTGCTTTTGTTTTGCCTAATATCTCAAATGATTTAGCACATACTTCACTATTAAATGATGTAATTAATTACGAAAAAGCAGGCATAGAAAAAATAATTTTTTCTGATTGGAATAAAACAATCTCTAGTAAAATTGAAAAATCTGCAAGCCATGGGTTTGTTAAATTAATCAAATGTAATTTTTACAATTATAATGATCTGCAATCATTTATTACAAACCATCTTCATGAAATTGATAGAGTTGTGGTATGGTCTCTGCCAACTCTGGTTCCCTTATTCACCCATATTGCAAATGATAGAGTTATTTATGTTAGTTTAAAATTTGAATTGGGTTGTTTTAATGATTTAAAAAATGCAATATATTTTTCGGATGATTCAAGAGGTCAGAAAAAAATAATTAATAATACAAATTGGTATTTAATAAAAAATGCTTTTTCCTATCTTCATTTAAATGATCATACAAAAAAAATTAATCTAAACAAGATAAAATTTATCAGTATAAATAGACCAGAAAAAATTAATAATATTGTTTTTTTAAATGCGGTAAAAAATATTTTAAATAAACTTCCAAATAGTTTTTTTTACTGGACAGGAAGACCGGAGGATATTTAAATTAAAAAATGTTTTTGTGATAAGACTTGAGAGGA